>CAZESW010000030.1:2530-10151 GCA_964514795.1 uncultured Alistipes sp. | reverse complement strand
CGATTAAGCCAATTTTCCTTGAAAATTAGGCAGCGAGTGCATAGCTGTTATTGCCATTTGTAGTTCGAGTGTTCCGATTTACGAGAGCCCACACAATTCTCGACGTGCTTGCAATCAAACTCTGCCTGCTGTCAAAACCGGTCACCCCCGATTTCCGGACGAGTTCCATTGAAAACTCGGTACAAATATAGTACAATTCGCGCCGAAATGCAAAAACAGCCGTTCTTATTGCCTAAAATCGCATATTTTTCATTGCAGAATCGGTAAAAATCGCTATCTTTGGCTTTGCCAAAGGTCTCTTTCGGCAAAACTGTCGGACGGAACGAAACCCGCCTCCGACAGAATATAAGCGTATAGTATGACAATGGAAAATGAATGTGTAGTCAGGCTCAAAGATGCAGCCGTATATCATACCGACGACCCGTTCGCGGAACTTTCGGAGAGCAAACGCCTTAAAGAGGGCGAACTCGTTCTGTCGGAGGTCAATATGGAGGTGCATCGGGGAGAATTCGTATATCTGATAGGACGCGTCGGAAGCGGCAAGAGTTCGCTGTTGAAGACGCTGTATGCCGAAATGCCGCTGCTCGAAGGCGAGGGCACGGTCGCGGGATTCGACCTGCGCGGTCTGAAACGCAAAAATATTCCGTATCTGCGCCGCAATATCGGCATTGTATTTCAGGATTTGCAGCTGCTTACAGACCGCAACGTGTTCGAGAATCTGCGTTACGTAATGAAGGCGACGGGCTGGAAGAACGAAACCGACATACGCAGCCGAATCGACGACGTGCTTAACCTTGTCGGACTGACGAACAAACACTACAAGATGCCGTTCGAGTTGTCGGGCGGTGAGCAGCAGCGACTCGTAATCGCCCGCGCGTTGCTCAACTCTCCGTCGCTGATTCTGGCGGACGAGCCGACGGGCAATCTCGATCCCGTGACGGCAGACAGCATCGTGAGGCTGTTTCATGCAATCGCGGCTTCGGGTACAGCGATAATCATGTCCACCCACAACACCACGTTCATCGAGAGTTATCCGTCGCGCACGATTCTGTTCTCGCACAACAAAATCAAGGAAATCGACGTTTCAGAATTGTTGGGCACAGAATCTTCGATATAGAATTGTCGATTAGGAAAAAATTAGTATTTTTGTACGTTTTAATAAAATTCGATTTCACACGTTAAACGTTATATGAACAACGATCAGGAAAATGTAAAGAAAGACCGCGAAGAAGAGTATTCCGCGTCGAATATTCAGGTCTTGGAGGGTCTTGAAGCCGTCCGCAAGCGACCGGCGATGTATATCGGCGACATCGGTGAAAAGGGTCTGCACCATCTCGTGTACGAGGTAGTGGACAACTCCATCGACGAGGCTTTGGCGGGATATTGCAACGACATCTACGTTACGATTAACGAGGACAACTCAATCACCGTTCGCGACAACGGTCGAGGCATCCCGACCGACTTCCACGAGAAGGAGGGCAAATCGGCGCTCGAAGTCGTTCTGACGGTGCTCCATGCCGGCGGTAAGTTCGACAAGGGAAGCTACAAGGTGTCAGGAGGTCTGCACGGTGTCGGCGTATCATGCGTGAACGCCCTCTCCACCCTGCTCATCGCCGAGATTCACCGCGGCGGCAAGATTTACAGGCAGACGTACAGCAAGGGCGTACCTACGTCGCAGGTCGAGATTGTCGGCGATTGCGAGGACCGCGGTACTACCATCACGTTCAAACCGGACGGTTCGATATTCACGCACACGACCGAATACAAATACGATATTCTCGCCAACCGTCTGCGCGAGCTGGCATTCCTGAACAAGGGAATCCGCCTTACGCTCACCGACAAACGTCAGAAAGACGAGAACGGCGAATATGTCTGCGAATCGTACCATTCGGAGGAGGGATTGAAGGAGTTCGTCAAATATCTCGACGCGACCCGCGGCGAGCCTATCATCGACTCGATAATCTATCTCGATTCCGAGAAGAACGGCGTTCCGGTGGAGGTTGCGATGCAGTACAACAACTCCTATTCGGAGAACGTGCATTCGTATGTAAATAATATCAACACGATAGAAGGCGGTACACACCTGACGGGCTTCCGCCGCGCACTGACCCGCACGCTGAAAAAATATGCCGACGATTCGGGCATGCTCTCGAAACTGAAATTCGAAATCAACGGAGACGACTTCCGCGAGGGTTTGACGGCCGTAGTCTCCGTCAAGGTAGCAGAACCGCAGTTCGAGGGTCAGACCAAGACCAAACTCGGCAACGACGAAGTGTCGGCTGCCGTAGACCAGGCTATGTCGGCGGCTCTCTCCAATTATCTGGAAGAGAATCCGAAGAATGCCCGTGCAATCGTCGAGAAAGTCATTCTGGCTGCAACCGCACGTCATGCGGCACGCTCAGCCCGTGAAGCCGTACAACGCAAAAGTCCGCTTTCGGGCGCAGGACTGCCGGGCAAACTGGCCGATTGTTCGAGCCGCGACCGTTCGATAGCCGAGATATTCTTCGTCGAGGGAGATTCGGCAGGCGGTACGGCAAAGCAGGGACGCGACCGTAATTTCCAAGCAATTATGCCGCTCCGAGGAAAGATTCTCAATGTCGAGAAGGCACTCGAACACCGAATGTGGGACAACGAGGAGATTAAGAACATGTTCATCGCCCTCGGTGTGAAAATCGGAACTCCGGAGGACAGCAAGGCTCTGAATCTCGAAGGTCTGCGCTACGACAAGATTATCATCATGACCGATGCCGACGTCGATGGCGCGCACATCGCTACGCTTATGCTTACGTTCTTCTTCCGCAAGATGAAGGAACTTATCGAGAACGGACATGTATATATCGCTACCCCGCCGCTCTATCTCGTCAAGAAGGGCAATCGCGAACGCTACTGCTGGACGGAGAAGGAGCGCGACGAAATTACCGAGGAGTTCGGTTCGAAGGGTGTGCACATACAGCGATACAAAGGTTTGGGTGAAATGAACGCCCATCAGTTGTGGGAAACCACCATGAATCCGGATACGCGAATTCTGCGTCAGGTAACAATCGATAACGCAGCCGAGGCCGACCGCATATTCTCGATGCTCATGGGCGACGACGTCGCTCCTCGAAGAGAGTTCATCGAGCGCAACGCCCACTACGCGAATATCGACGCTTAAAAATTTTCGACAAGAGGTTACCGGCAGATGTCGGCAACCTCTTGTCTTATTACGGAACAGAGTTAATACCCGAACATTATGGAAGTAACAGTAATCGGAGTTGCAGGCGGCACCGGTTCAGGCAAAAGTACGCTGGTAAAGCGTCTGCAAGAGGCATTCAAAAACGACGATGTGGCGACGCTGTGCCACGACTACTACTACAAAGGACATCCGGAACTCACCTACGAGGAGCGCACCCAGCTGAACTATGACCATCCGCAGGCTTTCGATACCGACATGATGGTCGAGCATATCCGTGCGTTGAAAAACAATGTTCCGATAGAGCGTCCGGTATACTCGTTCGTCGAGCACAACCGCACGTCGGAAACCGTACCGGTAAAGCCGTCGAAAGTGATTATCATCGACGGAATTCTGATTTTCGAGAACAAGGAACTACGCGATTTGATGGATATAAAGGTTTATGTCGATACCGATGCCGATGTTCGTCTGGCGCGACGCATCCTGCGCGACGTAAGGGACCGAGGACGTTCGATGGAGTCGGTAATCACGCAGTACACCACGACCGTAAAGCCGATGCACGAGGAGTTCGTCGAGCCGTCGAAACGCTATGCCGACGTGATTATTCCGGAGGGAGGTTTCAACTCGGTAGCCGTTGCGATGCTTATTCAGAATATCCGCTCCATCGTGGACAGCGACTAACCGGCGGATACACCACAATTAAGACGGGCAGACCTGAAAAGTCTGCCCGTCTTGTTTAAGGATTTTAGGGCTGGGCTCCTAATCGGTTTCTATCAAATTCCCGCAATCTTCTTTATCTCGTTCAGTTTGTTGAGTGCTTCGAGCGGAGTCAGCGAGTTGATGTCGATACCTTTTATCTGGTCGCGAGTCTGAATCAGCACAGGGTCGTCCATCTGGAACATCGACAGTTGGATAGACGACGAATCGGCCTTCTCGACCGCTTCTGCCACACTCGGCGGCGACGCAGTCTTGCGACCGCGTTGGCGAAGATTGCCACTCGGTGCGATTTCGTTGTTTCCGTACACCTGTTCGAGGCTGTGAAGAATATCGTTCGCACGCTCGACTATCGATTTCGGCATACCTGCCATACGGGCGACATGAATACCGAACGAATGCTCTGTTCCGCCGCGTTCGAGTTTGCGCAGGAAGACAATCGTATTGTCCACCTCCTTGACCGAAACGTGATAGTTCTTCACCCGCGGACACAACTGCTCCATCTCGTTGAGTTCGTGATAATGGGTCGCAAACAGTGTTCTCGGATGCGAAGTCGGATGATTGTGCAGATACTCGACCATCGCCCAGGCAATCGAAATACCGTCGTAAGTGCTCGTTCCTCGGCCGATTTCGTCGAGCAGAACCAGGCTGCGCGGCGAAACGTTGTTCAGAATGCTTGCCGATTCGAGCATCTCGACCATAAATGTGGATTCACCCTGCGATATGTTGTCGGAAGCTCCGACGCGCGTAAAAATCTTATCGACGATACCGATACGCGCCGACTTCGCCGGAACGAACGAGCCCATCTGCGCCATAAGCACGATAAGCGCGGTCTGTCGCAGCAATGCCGATTTACCCGACATGTTCGGACCGGTAATCATTATTATCTGCTGGTCCTTGTCGTCGAGCATAACATCGTTCGGAATATACTCCTCGCCCACCTTCATCAGAGTTTCGATAACAGGATGGCGAGCCTGTTTCAGGTCTATGCGGTTGCTGTCGTCGAGTCGCGGACGCACATATTTGCGCTCCTTGGCGATTACGGCGAACGAGTGCAGACAGTCGATACGGGCTACCGTATGGGCATTGCGCTGCAACTCTTTCAGATATTTCGTTACATAGGCGATTATCTCGTTGTAAATCTGCTGTTCGAGGACGAGCATACGCTCCTCGGCACCGAGTATCTTCGCTTCGTACTCTTTGAGTTCTTCCGTAATATATCGTTCGGCATTTGCCAGTGTCTGCTTGCGAATCCAGCTCTTGGGCACTTTGTCCTTGTGAGCATTGCGCACTTCGATATAGTAGCCGAAAACGTTGTTATAGCTGATTTTCAGCGACGGAATGCCTGTCGCCTCGCTCTCGCGCTGCTGTATTGTCGCCAGCACGTCTTTTCCGTGCAGTGCGATACGGCGCAGGTCGTCGAGTTCGAGATTCACGCCGTCGGCGATTACGCCGCCTTTCTGAATCTGATTGTTCGACGGGTCGGGATATATCTCGCGCGCAAGACGTTCGCGCACCTCGGCGAGAGGTTCGATGCCTGCAGCCAGAGAGTGCATCACCTCTATATCCGTCGATTCGAGAGCAGCTTTGAGCAGTTCAATCGCCTGCAACGAATTTTTCAGCTGGACGAGTTCGCGCGGAGTAACCCGCAGCGACGCTATGCGCGACGAAATACGCTCCAAATCGCCGATACACGATACCTGTTCGGCAACCGCTTCGGCAAAGCGTTTATCCTTTACGAACGCCTCCACGACATCCTGACGGCGCGTAATCTTCTCTATGTCGAGAATCGGCATCGCTACCCAGCGTTTGAGCAAGCGGCCGCCCATCGGAGTCAGCGTCCGGTCGATAACCTTGACGAAAGAACCGTTGTCGGAGCCGTTCGACGAAAAAAGTTCGAGATTGCGTATCGTAAACTTGTCAATCCAAACGTAATCGTTCTTGTCCAAACGCGATATGGACGAGATATGGGCGATATTCTTGTGCTCGGTAAATTCGAGATAATAGAGAATCGCTCCCGCAGCAGAGATTCCGTTCACGAGTTTCTCGACGCCGAATCCCTTCAAATTCGGAGTGCCGAACTGCTTGCACAGCTTATCGACATTCACGTTATACGAGAACACCCATTCGTCGAGTTTGTAGGTATAGTGTTTCGTGCCGAATGCAGCGGCAAAACGCTCTTCGTATCCACGCTGGTAAACGACCTCCTTCGGCGCAAGGTTCGACATCAGTTTATCTATATAGGTATCGTCGCCCTCGGCAAGCAGGAACTCGCCCGTAGATATG
The DNA here is from genome assembly GCA_964514795.1 of uncultured Alistipes sp. Taxonomy (GTDB): domain Bacteria; phylum Bacteroidota; class Bacteroidia; order Bacteroidales; family Rikenellaceae; genus Alistipes. The sequence continues at coordinate 3,979 of CAZESW010000030.1, read as the reverse complement.
TCGAGGAATGCGACGCCCGTCGTCTCGCGGCCGAAATATACCGACGCGAGGTAGATATTTTCCTTGTTTTCGAGTATATTCTCGCCAAGCACGACACCCGGCGTAACGAGCTCTATCACACCTCGTTTAACCAAGCCTTTGACGGTCTTCGGGTCTTCCAGCTGCTCGCATATCGCGACGCGCTTTCCGGCACGGACGAGTTTGGGCATATAGGTGTCTATCGCATGATACGGGAATCCTGCGAGTTCGACGAACGATGCCATTCCGTTGGCTCGTCGTGTCAGCGTAATGCCGAGGATTCCGCTGGCTTCTATCGCATCTTCACCGAAAGTTTCATAAAAATCTCCCACTCTAAACAGCAGGATTGCATCGGGATGAACCGCCTTGATGGCATAGTACTGCTTCATCAGCGGCGTCTCCACATATTTCTTGTCTACGGTCTCTTTCATAACATTTTCTCCCCGACAAAAATAGAAAAAATCGGCATCTTTTCAAAAAAATCGCTCGTCGAAATTCACGAGAAACAGCCGTTCCGTAGCGCGAGTCATGGCGGTATAGAGCCACCGCAACATGTCGCGCGTCATCGGTTCGTCGCCGAACAGACAGCGGTCCACGAACACCGCTTTCCACTGTCCGCCCTGCGCCTTATGACATGTAACGGCATAGGCGAATTTGACTTGCAGCGCATTGAAATGCGGATTCTCGCGGATAGCCTGAAAACGTTTGATTTTGCTGCCGATGTCGGTATAATCCTTTTCGACCTCGCAGAACAGTCGCTGGCTCTCCTCGCGCGTCAGCGACGGCGATTCGGAACGTATCGTGTCGAGCAGAATCTTGCACTCGATTTCCGTATCGTCGTAGTCGCCGAACGACAGTACGGCATTGGCGAAACGGAAGCCGTAGAACTCCTCGTAACGGCGCAGACGCTTCAACTTGGCGATATCGCCGTTGGCAATGAAACTCATCGGGCAATTCTCGATACGTTCGGTGAAATGGTAGTTGTTCTTGACGACCATCAGCATGTCGCCGCTCTCTATTTCCTCCTCGGCGAAACGGACATTGCGGCGGATGCCCTCGTTGTAGCGGTTCGCCCGCTTGTTGGAACGGGTTATGACAATCGTCTCGTCGCTGCCGTAACGGTCGTAGCACTCCTGCAAAAGTTCCAGAAATTCGCCGCCCTCTATAGACTGAATATCGGGATAGTCGAGTGCGAATTTCGGAATCTCCGTAATCCCGTTTTCGAGCATGCAGCGCACCATAGTGGCATTGAAAAGTATGCCCGACTCCTGCGCCTGACGCACGACCTCATCCATCGACTCGTAGACGACTTCGCCATAAGGCAACAGCTCCGACGGTTCGAGCGCAGGGTTGAAATCATCCCCCACCGGCGGCAGCTGGGCATTGTCGCCGACAAGAATTAGACGGCAACGGCGGCCGCTGCGGACATAC
>CAZESW010000030.1:0-2430 GCA_964514795.1 uncultured Alistipes sp. | reverse complement strand
CTGGGCATTGTCGCCGACAAGAATTAGACGGCAACGGCGGCCGCTGCGGACATACTGCATCAAATCGTCGAGCAGAGAACCGCTGCCGAAGATGCTTTTCTCGTCCATGCGCCCCGACGAGAGCATCGATGCCTCGTCCACGATAAACACGGCATTCTGTTCGCGATTCAGATTGAGCGAGAATTTGGATTCGTACGCCGCATTCGTCCGTTCTCGATATATGCGTTTGTGCACGGTCAGCGCCTTCTCACCCGAATAACGCGAAAGCACTTTGGCGGCACGTCCGGTCGGAGCGAGCAGAACAGTCTTTATGTTCAACTCTTTAAGAGCAGCCACAATGGCCGCGATAATGGTCGTCTTTCCCGTTCCGGCATAACCGTTCAGAACAAAAATCTTCGAAAAATCATCATCCGAAAGGTAGTCAGCCAGCGACTCGATGATTTTTTTTTGATTTATTGTTGGTCTGTATAAGATTTTTGCGTAAATTTGGGTCGCAATTGTTGTGCTGTCCATCGGCAAACATATTATTTTGATACAAACTTATAATAAATAATTAAAATGGGAAAGAAAATTATCCAGTTAATCCTCGCCTTGGTGATTATCGGCATGTCTTACTGCATCTATGTGCTTATCGCTACGCCGATTGAGTTCGAGAACGAACAGAAAGTGCGCGAGGCTGCGGTAATCGAAAGAATCAAGGACATTCGTACCGCAGAACGTCAGTTCAAGAGCAAGTATCAGCGCTTCACCGCAAGTTTCGATACGCTCATCAATTTCGTTCTGACCGAAACCATGGAAGGCGAACGCAAAATAGTCGATGAAGACGACTCGGTCGCTATGGCGCAGTTGAAAAGATTGAAGAAGAAGAACATCGAAACCTTCACCTACTCGGTCAAGGACTCGCTGTTCAAGCACCTCTCCGAGAACGACGTTCTCAATCTGCGTTACATTCCGTTCACGGATAACCAGACCGAGTACATCCTCGAAGCAGGTATCATCAACACCGAATCGAAGATTATCATCCCGACCGTCGAGTGCCGCGCTCCTTACATCGCATTCCTCGACACGGTGGCATACCGTCAGGAAATCATCAACCTTATCGACAACGATATGAACAACCGCAACAGATACCCCGGTATCAAGTTCGGTTCGATGGAGAGCGGAAACAATGAAGCAGGAAACTGGGAATAATCTCTCCGCTCCGCAAAACGATGTGTCCATTCAATTAAAGTTGGGTGGACACTCTTTTTCTGCGGCATCCCTTGCCTCCGTGCCTGACGATGCCGACATAACGTTTATCGTCGAGACGCACAAGGCTACACTCGTACCGAAGCAGGTTTTCGATGAGTCTATGGCTGCGGATTATCTGGCGGCAGTCGGATTGTCGTGCGCAGCCGATGAAACCGCAGTTTGCAGCGACATGCAGGCTGAGACCATTGCGGTAATGGCGATAAACAAATCCGCACTATCGGAAATAGCCGGAATGTTCGGTGCACGAGCCGGATTCACCTCGCCGCTGTTATGCAGCGACCATGACGGCAGCCGCAACATGTCGATACAAATCATCGAAGGAGTGGCCTACTTCCGGGCGTTCGACAACGGACTGCAAGCGGCGGAAGCGATACGAATCGCATCAGACAACGATGTACTTTACTACGCGACACGCATCGGCGCAGCATTGAACTTCGGCAAGGATACCGATATATATATAAAGGGCGGCAAGTCCACCGCAAAACTCATCAAACGATATTTCAAGAAGGTAATATGCGAATAATCAGCGGTAAATATCGCGGCAGAAGCATCAATCCGCCAAAGAACCTGCGGGCACGTCCGACAACGGATTTCGCCAAGGAGAATCTGTTCAACGTACTGAACAATCTGATAGATTACGAGGAGGCGGACGTGCTCGACCTCTTCTCCGGAACAGGTTCGATAAGTTACGAATTCGCCTCTCGGGGCGCACGCAGCGTAACGTCGGTAGAGATAAATGCTGTGCATTACAATTTCATCCGGCAGACGGCACGCGAACTCGGTGCAACGAACATATACCCTGTCAAGGCGAACGCTTTTCTGTATTTGAGGAGCTGCCCGAAGAGTTTCGACGTCGTTTTCTCGGACGCTCCATACGATTTGGAAGAGTCGTCGGAGATTGTAAGTCTCGTGCTGAACGGCGATATACTCAAACCGGAGGGCATTTTCATCTTCGAGCATTCGGACCGCTACGACTTCTCGCAGAACGAATATTTTTGGCAATTAAGGAATTACGGAAGCGTCCACTTCTCGATGTTCCGAAAGTGATATTTTTTTCGAAAAAATATCCAGAAAACGATTGTAATTATAAAAATTTACTCTATATTTGCACTCGCATTCAGAAGATGAATGGTGCGTTAGTTCAGCTGGTTAGAATACGTGCCTGTCACGCACGGGGTC
>CAZESW010000029.1:930-10352 GCA_964514795.1 uncultured Alistipes sp. | reverse complement strand
CGCCGAACAGATAGTCGGGCATATTCCCGCCGAACCGCACGACATCGCGGTGGACCTGGTTGTTTCGGCGTAGGGGAAAGAGTGCGGAGTTAAAGTCTTTAATGAAAAAGCGTCGGATTCTTCCGACGCTTTTTATCAGCAGATTGCCCGTTATGGCGCCCCGTTCAGTCTACTTGTACTTGACTACCGAACGGTCATCCACCTTGAAGTCGGCTATGCTCTGTCCGGTCGCCATCCACAGCACGGTCAGCGGGTTACCCTGACAGTGCAGTTTGGCGAGCGCACGGTTGGCGCTGACATCGAGCGTCGTAAGACGGTTGTCGTTGCAGACGAACTCCGTGAGCGACGGCATGTGGCTGACGTCGATAGAGGCGATACCGGTATTGTCGCAAATCAGATACTCAATCTTCGTGCATCCTGCGACATTGAGCGACGCGAGCGTGTTCGCACGGCAGTTCAGCGTCTTCAACTGCGGCATCATCGACACGTCGAGCTCCGTCAGACGGTTGGTCGAGCAGTCGAGCGTTGCCAGCGAAACGCACTTGTCGATAGCGAGTTTCGAAATATCATTGCTGTGGCAGGAGATATAAGTCATCAGCGGATTCTTCGAGAAATCGAGCTCGTTGAGCATATTTTCGGAGCAGTCCATCTGTTGCAGCAGCGGCTGACCACTCACGTCGAGCGCGGCCAGACGGTTCTGATTGCAAAGTATATAATTTATCTTCGACAGACCCTTTATGTCGAGCGACTGAATAGAGTTGCGGTGGCAAACCAGCACCTCCATGGCATCGCATCCCGAAACGTTCACGGAGACGATTTCGTTCATCTCGCAATAGAAGTGACGAAGCGCTTTCATGCCCGAGACATCCATCTTCGTCAAGAGATTGCGTCCGCAGTTGAAGAACTGCAAGTTCTTGCATACGCTCTTGACATCGAGCGATGAAATCCTGTTGTCGGAGCAGATAATCGATGTCAGCGACGTACAACCTTCGATATTGAGCGACGCAATCGCATTGTGGTCGCAGATAAGATACTGCAACTTGGCGAGTCCGCCGACATCGAGCGACGTGAGCGCATTGTACTCGCATTCGAGCGAAGTCAGTTCGGTGAATTTCTCCACTCCGCGCAACGATTTGATTGCCTGGTCGGCAACATCGAGTTCCGTGATTCGCTTCGCCTCGCCGAGCGACAGACGGCCGTCCTTGTCGGCATCGTAAGATGCAAGAATCAGCTCCTCGAACGTATCGTCGCCGAAATGCACATATCCGTCGTCCGGAACGTCGTTCTCGGCATACTGGCGCACCACAATCGACTTGGTGCGGCTGTCGCTGCCGCGAACGGCCCTTATATCGACAAGTCCCGAACGGACTGCACCGGTAGTATTTCTCTCTACGGCAACAGTGATGCCGTCCGCACCCTCCGCAACATCGACCCACGACGGATAGCCGTCGAGCACCATCCAGCGGTCGCCGTCGGTGGAGATTCCGACATCCTCGGACGCGGCCTCGGACTCGAATTCGAGCGTCAGCGGAGCAACGCTCAACATGATTTCCGCCGTTTTCCGTTCTTCATTTCCGTTCTTGTCGCAGCCCGCGAAAGGCAGTGCGATGCCCGGAACGGCACAGCAGATGAAGATTCTGCGTAACAAACCGTATTTCATTTTCTCTTTTCCCGTTTTAGTTGTCGTACTCTGCGATGCAGCGCACAGCGTATCCGTCAGCCCAGCCGCCGGCTTCGGTGGTGTTGTAGACGTAAGGCGGAATAATCATGAAGCAGTACGACAAACGCGTCGCCTGAATCTCTGCATTCCAGATAGCGCCCTGCGCATTGTTGCGGCTCTCCGAATCCGTGCTGTCGGCGGCGTAAATCAGCGCACCTGTCTCCTGCGGATGACCGCCGCGGGAACCCTGCAAAGGATACCAGTGCTTTTCGCCCGCGGAATTGGAGAATATCAGACCCGGATGAGGGGTGCGCACGAGTTCGTAGGTAGCAGCGTTGATGACTCCGAAGAAGTTGTTCTTCGGCACTCTGTAACCCGGAGGACACGGATCGTAGTTGGTCTTGCGGAACGGTTTCCACAGACTCCACTCGTCATCCCAGTTTACGGGAACCGGGAACTCTCCCTCTGCGAGCCATACTACGCCGTTCGAGGTGCGGTTGGATGCGAGGAAGTACATCGGGTTCGCCGTAGCGAAAGCGACGGTTCCGTTATTCTTGTCTCCGCACTCGCTCTGCCATGCAGCCTGCCTGTATTTGGTATTGCAGATGGTTTCGTTCTTCGCATTCGCGAATCGCGTCTCCTTCGTTTCGCAGTTGTAGCCGCCGTAGAACGGATCCTTGCGGCCCCACTGATAGAGCAGACCGTGGGTTTCGGCACCGCCTCCGATTTCGGCGCTCGTCGCGCCGAGGTTGCGGTCCATGCAGAAATACCCAGCCTCGTTGTTCTTGACGGAGTTCTCGTAATCCATCACCTGCGGCTCGTCGGTCATCCATATATGCCAGCTCCACACGACATTGCCCGCCGCGTCGAATGCCGCGACAAGGGCATTGCCCTTGTTAGCCGTCGCGGTGAACGAAATCACGCCGTCGGCATATTTGACGTCCGAAATCAGCTGGTTAGTATTGGATTCGCCCACTTTCGACACCCACAGCCAGTCGGCCGAAGCGATATTCTCGACAGCCGTACCGTCGGCGAGGGTCGTTTCGAACGAATATTTGCCGTCGCCGTGAACCATATAGCAGTTCGCCCAGCCCATAATGCTCAGATTGCCTTCGGCATCGCCGCCCGACTGCCACTCGATATCGCCGAGCGAAACGGTCGTGTTGCGGGTTACGCTCACGGCAGGAATCTGATACGACATGCGCTGGCCCTTGATATTCGTAAGCACGATGGTGAATCCCTTGTCGTAGTCGGCAACCGGCAGAACGAAGGTGAAGTCCTTGCCGCCGACAACCGAAACTCCGCCGCCGCAATCTATCGTCGCCGATTTGGATGCATCGGGCGCCATCGAAACCGTGAACTCCGAGCCGTTCATCGTAACGTCGGCACGGCCCGCTATACGCTGGTCGCCGTTGCTCCGGAGAATCAGCGAACGCAGCGAATGCGCACCCGAGATACGGACTTTGCCCGCTCCGGCGATATGTTTGAACGTCAGTTCTTTCGTCGTCGAGTATCCGACAGCCGGATTCACCGAGGCGAGCGTCGCACCGTTGGAGTACGAAGCCGGGATGTCCGCCTTTATCAGATTGCCGTTAAGTCCCGCAAATGCCGAAGCCGGCGACACGGCATAGTATGCGTCGGCGACCTCCACCGGGCCGAACATGCCGACAGCGGTCTCCTCGCCCGACATGAGCAGTGCTGGCGCGCCGTTCACGCTGATAATCGAACCGGCCTTCCACTGCGGCAGAGCACCGTCGGCGGACGCCTCGAACGAGCAGGCTACCTGCACCGGAGCTTCGGCGTCTGCCATATACTCCATATTATATACGGTCAAGGAGTTGCGGACGATATTCACGTTTTCGAGCGTCGCAGTCATGATTCCGCCCTCGATATCGTGCACGAGAATCATCAGGCTTCCGTACTCGCCCGCAGGCAGACAGACATCCACCGGCCTGGCGGACGAACCGAGCGCAAGACCCTCGCCCAAAGCGACCGAGAGAGCAGGCGTCGCATCGGCGCCAAGAACAATCTCCGGTTCGTCGCGGAACGTCAGAGCGACGCTCGCCGTACCCGAGATATTGTCGCCGAGGTCGGACATTATCTCGACCTTCGCAACGGTTGCGGCGCCCGTTAAAGCAAGACGCAGCTTGCCGAGCGTACTGCGGAACATCAGCGTTTCGCTGCGGCCCGAAGCGACCATAGGGCCGAATCCCTCGACCGAGGCGGGACGCGAGGCGGAGAGCGGGAAATCCAACGCGGACGCACCGATATAGGAGCCGTTAGGTGCGCCGTACACGCCGCAATAGCTGTCGGCTTTGACGACACCGGCAATCTGTGCCACGGCGTCGTTGTCTTCCAAAGCAACCGCATACGCGCTGCCGTTGATGAAGACTATTTCGCCATTCACCCATTTCCCGCCGTCTTCCTTAACGGCAGAGAGCGAAACGGTGTTATCCTGTTTCTGTGCCGGGTCATTCTTCTCGCACGACGCAGCGAACATCAGCGATGCCGTTGCGAGCACACAAATCAGACGATTCAATTTCATTTGTCAAATAAATAATATAAAATAAGTAATAATGGAGTTTTCAGCGCCGAATCATCGGTGAGCGATACTTCGAGTAACGTTCCGCACACGATGCAACCTTCTAATCCGCCGTAAAGATATACTTTTTTCGCGAAATAAAGATACCCGGATTCACGAAAACGGATTTTTATGCAAACCCATTCCGAAGCGGCATACGGGTAACGGCTTTAATCTCACGGCGATGAAAAACACGGCCGATAAAATAAAAAATTTGAATAATGCGGTACAATATGAATATTTTTGACTATCTTTGCAACTGGTAATGAGCAATACATATTATCTTAATACAGAATTTTTATGAAAACACAAATCCTCAGAGTTTCGCGGGGAGCAGTCTGCCAATACTCCGCACCGACACTCAAACAAATCGGTATTCGGGCGGAATACGGATTCGCAGGCAGTTTCGGAAATGCAGGTTTCCCGGGTGAAGACCCAGACACTAACGATTACGGCGACCTCTAAAAAACTGATGACCATGAAAAGATTATTCAATTCCATAATGGCTGTCGCAACGATTGCCGCCGCCATAACAGCTTGTACCAAAGAGGATATTTCGAACATCGGCGCTCCTGCCGAGCACAAAATCACCGTCACCGCCGAGGCCGGCGCCACCCGAACATATTACGACGAAGCGCAGCAGCAGATGAACTGGAACGCTTCGGGCGAGAAACTGAAAGTGTTCGAGTACAACAAATCGGAGTGGGACTTCAAGGCATACACCACCACTGGCTACGAACTCGACGGACGTTCGGCGAAATTCTCGGTAACGGTTTACGGTGCATCGTCGAGCGAAGGATTCATGTATTCGGCAATCTATCCGGCCGCGAACTACATCGAGTTCAACAATTCGAGCCGCAAGGCATTCAAGATTCAGATTCCGGCTGCGCAGATTCCTGCGGAGAGCAGTTTCGACCCTAACGCCGACCTGCTGATTGCCAAACCTGTCGATCTCATGGAGCGTCCGTCGGCGCTGACGTTCCAGTTCCACCGTGTGGCGGCTCTGGCGAAGATGACGCTCAAAGGCATCGCTGCGGGCGAGAAGCTCGACAAAATCGAAATCACCGCTTCGAAGCCGCTGGCTGGCACTCTGGTCGCCGACCTCACGACCGGCAAACTTACCGACGCTGCTGTTGCCGACGGCAAAGGTCTGACGCTCACGTTCGACGGCCGTGCAACGACCGGTGAGGACGCGATATGGTTCACAGCACTGCCTTGCACGCTCGCAGCCGACGACACGATGACGATAACGGTCGAGACCGACAAGGCGACTTACGAAAAGGAGATTGCGTTCACGGCCGACAAACCGTTCGCACTCGAATCGGCCGACATCGCCGCATTCGGCGTAACCGACATGAAGCGTTCGGAGAAGGCTCCGTCGAAGGTCTACACCAAGCTCACCGACACCGAGCTGCTCAATGCCGACGACGAGTTGATTCTCGTATACAACAGTAACGGAACCAACTATGCACTGGCGAAGAAGCTGTACAGCGACGGTTCGTTCGACAAAGCATCGGTAAACGTAACCAATAACCAAATCAACTCAATCGGCGAAAATGTAGAGGTTATTACGCTTCACGAAGGCAAAACAGAAGGAACATTCCTGTTCGAGCTGAGCGACGGAACATACCTCAACATTTCCGGATATAAATTCGAGAAAAAGGATGCAGATTCGGCAGAGTCATGGCAGATAACGTTCGGCGCTTACGGCAAAATCACCATAAAGGACGTAACCACCACCTCTTATTACAACAGCATCAAATACGATGACGACGAGGTACTGGGATTCATCTGCGACAGTCCTAACAGTTACTACACTTACGACATTACCGCCATTTACCACTGCGCGATAGGTACGCCGAAAGTAGCGCTCGCCGCTCCGGCGAACCTGACGGCTACGGCTGCGGGCAATGTGGTGACCGTCGCATGGAATGCCGTCGAGGGAGCGGCCGACTACACCGTAACCTGCGGCAGCGAGAGCAAGACCGTAACCGCAACGACTGTGGAATTCACGCTCGAATACGACAAGTCGTATGACGTTTCCGTAGTTGCCAACCCGGCCGACACCTCCGCAAACAAGGTTTCGGCAGCGGCGACCGCAACCGTTGCGACCGAGAAAGAGCCGACGGTCGAGCCAAGCACCGATTTCGTCGAGCTCACCGACGCTTCGACGCTCAAAGCCGGCGACGAACTGATATTCGTTTACGACTGGAACGGTCTGTACGCAGCAGGCAAACAGTTCGGATACGACGGTCCTAAATCGGTGTCGATTTCGGTTATCGACGGCAAAATCACTTCGCCTGCCGACAACGTACTGATTGCAACGCTTTGCGAAAGCCCTAATGCGGGCCAGTTCCTTTTGAAGACGGAGGACAAATACATCAACGCCGACTCTTGGGCACTCGAACTGACGGGCAGCGCATCGAGCGCACACTCGTGGACGATTACCAACGGTTCGTTAAGGACTTCTGCTGGCAACTACTTCGTATTCGAGACCATGGAGGTAGGCGGATTCTGCGCGTCGAGTTATCTCGGCAGCGGCGCATACTCCCCGACTATGTATGTTCGTTCGGCCGCAGCGGGTGATGTCGGCGGAAGCGACGACAATACCGAAACAATGACATTCCCTATCGCAGGAGCGGAACAGGGTGCGGCAATCGTCGATGTGATAACCGGCAAAATATTCTCCGTAACATGCTCAAACGCGACTTGGAGCGACAAAGACGACGACGGAACAGGTCTTCGACTGGCGAAGTCGAACAACGCATCGTTCACAATCCGTCCGCTCAACGGCAAGAAACTCACCAAGATTGAGATTACAGCCGCCAAGGATGAGGCTTTCAAGGCGACTGCCGACGAAGGTACGCTCGACAACAACCAGGGCTGGGGCGCAACGTCCGTATGGACAGGCAACGAAGGCATCTCGGTCAAGTTCACCATCACGTCCGGCGTTTCGATAGTCGGTCAGATAAAGGTTACCTGCGAATAATCGCACCCCGATTCAACGAAACCGTCCCGCACTTTCACAGTGCGGGACGGTTTTTTCTTTAACGCATCAGGGACATTAAAGCCGTTAAGGTCACGAGTGTCGGCATTATGTGCCGACGCTCTTTAAAGTCGTTAAGGAATCCTCTCTGCTGAAAAACGCTCCTGCCGATCTTAACGACCTTAAAGGTGGCCTTGCCGCCGTGACCTTATGCCGACGCCCAAGTCGTCGGCGTGACCTTAAAGGCCTTAAAACGGCGGCACGTGACAACGAGGCAGATTGCCTGCTATCACGCACCGAGAGCACCGGCTATCGGCGAACGATTACCGATTCATCATCGATTTTAAGGTCAGCAATCTCCTGTGTAAAACCGAGAACGACCTGAATCAGCGGATTGTCGCGCAAATCGAGTGAGGTGAGTTTGGTATTCTTGCTCAAATCGACCACTTTCAGCGAGTTATTGCAGAAATCGGCTGATGTCAGATTGCGGAAATACTCTATGCCTATCAGCGACGTTATGCCACTACTGCGGCAAATCAACCCTTTCACCTTCTTCGCCTCGTTAGGCGAGAGCCTGCCATTCTCGTCGATATCGTAAATATCCACCATCATCTGTTCGAAAACCTTGTCATAGAAATGAATCGGGCCGTCCGACGGAATCTCGTTGTCGGCATACTGCTTCACAGATATAGGCAGCACCCTGTTGTATTTTCCACGCACGGCATTGACATCGACATGCCCCGAACGCGACTTGATGTTATCCTCCTTGTCCGGTTCGATGGATCCGACCGAGATATGCACCGTGTTGCCAACCCGTTCGGCACTTATCCACGGATACTCCTCCGGAACCGACACCGACCACGTTGCAGCATCCTCGGTCCACACATCCACATCGCCCGTTTCGGGGCAGTCGTTAAACTCGAATTCGGGAGGATTTACCGACATTTTAAGTCCTATCGCCGGATCTTCCCCTGTCTTTGTGTCGCAACCGACCGCAAAGAGCAGTCCGGCAGCCATGGCAAACGCCATCGAAAATCTTTTCATATAATTATTTGTGTTTAATATTGTAACGAAATTCATCAGTTATTATTTTACGCCAAATTATCGGAAATACGGATTCAGGTGAAAATCTTCAAAAAAGCCTAACGACCAAAGGAACAACAGCATAGATGCAATTATATACAAAACCGTAAAAACATTGCCGTTTTCTCTGCATTCCTCGGATTCACCATAATACAATCTGACTATTTTTCTAAAATTACAACCGGCGTACATATCCAACAGAAGACTGATTATTACAGAACCAAAACCGACAAGTTCATCAAAGTAGCCGGTTATTGCGATACAAGCTGTCCACATATTCAAACATAAGCACCCGGTCATAGATCGAGATGCCCAGTATGTGCTCTCATACAATATAGCCATCCTGTAATAGAGGTAAAATATCGGATTATATTTCCCCATAATCGTATCAACCGTCGAAAATATAATTTTTTATTCTTCCGATTCTCCGGCAGGCAGACTCTTGGAGGTCTTGATGCCGAGCAGACGGATGCTTTCAGCCTTCGACAGCACGTTGCCGCGACCAGTCGAGAATTTGGAGTAGGCATCGTCGTACTTCTTCGACGCCTTCTGCAATGCCGCCCCGACATCCTGCAAGTCGCCGACGAAACCGGCGAGTTTGTCGTACAGTTTGCCCGTTTCCTCGGCAATCTTCAACGCATTCTTGGTCTGCTTGTCGCGCGTCCACAGCTGATACATCAGTTTCAGCACCGACATAAGGTGCGTAGGGCTGACAATCACAACCCGCTTGTCGTAGGCATAGTCCCATATACCCGCATCGGCCTGCATGGTAGCCATATACGCGCTCTCGTTGGGCACGAACATCATCACGAAATCGGCGGCATTGGCGACGAAATCGTCGTAGCGTTTGCCCGACAGTTCGTCGATATGCTTGCGCACGGAGAGCATGTGCGCCTTTATCGCACGTTCGCGCGACTGCTCATCCTCGCCGTTCACATAATCGGTATAGGCGGTCAGCGACACTTTGGAGTCGATAACGATGCTCTTGCCCTCGGGCAGATAGAACACTGCATCGGGGCGCAGCAGGTTGCCGTCCTCGCCGACAATCTTCGTTCCGTCGGGATTCGTCGTCGCCTGCAACGAGTAGTTGATACCCTCTTCGAGCCCCGACC
>CAZESW010000029.1:0-920 GCA_964514795.1 uncultured Alistipes sp. | reverse complement strand
GACCGTTCGAGAATCTGCCGCAGCAGCATCTCGCCCCAGTCGCCCTGCACCTTGCTGTTGCCGCGCAGCGCACCCGTCAGCTCCTTCGCCTCGCGACCGATTGTCGTATTGAGTTCGGTGAGCAGACGCAGACTCTCTTTCAGCGACTTGACCTCGCCGACCTCACCCGTATAGCAGTCGCGTATCGTCTTCTGCAACGTCTCTACATTCTCCTTGAACGGATTGAGAATCTCCGCCAGACGCGATTCGTTAGCCTCCTTGAAAGCCTTCGACCGCTCGTCGATTATCGTCGATGCTATTTCGCGGAATGCGAGTTCCGAATCCTTGCGGATTCGCGCCCTCTCCTCGCTCTCATGCCGCAACTGCTCCTGCAAACGTGCGTTCTCGCTCCGCAAATCGACGACCGTCGAGCGCACCGACTCCGCCTCACCGCGCAGCGAATCGCGTTCGGCGACCGCAGCACGGCATTCGTTCTCCTTCGCGGCGAGCAGCGTTTCCGCCGCCACGGTACGTGTACGCGAGAAGAGATAGCCGCAGACCGCACCCGCGACGATTCCCAAAACAGCAACTCCGAATATCAGCAAAGCATCCATAGGTATGATTGATTTTGACAAATATACGATTTTTTATTCAGAATCCGGCATTTTTTACAATAACGTTTCCGACTCGTCGTCAAGTATGCGCCTTTTCATATCGATGCCCCAAAAATATCCGTGCATCGACCCGTCCGCACCGACCACTCGATGACACGGAACAATCAGGCTTACCGGATTGGCTCCGACAGCCCGTCCGACGGCACGCACCCCCATTCCGGCAGTCCGGCCCACCCGACGAGCCAGTTCGCCGTAGCTGATTCTTCCGCCGCGGGGGATATTCAGCAGTTCGCGCCACACCATGCACTGAAACTCCGTACCGACCAG
>CAZESW010000028.1:8891-10588 GCA_964514795.1 uncultured Alistipes sp. | reverse complement strand
GTCAGCCGTTCGACAGCCTGACGGCCCTCGTCGCCGAGCGTAACGGTGTAGTCGTGCACGAACAGTCCGATATGCTCGTCTATAACTTCGTCGTCCAGTTCCTGCGCATGGCTGCGGACGAATTCGCGCGAAACTGACGGATGCTCCATCGCGTAACGCACGCTGTCGGCGAGCAGGCGTTCGAACCGCCGCTTCGTCGTTTCGGGCAGGTCGCGGCGTATCACTATCGCGCCAAGCGGAAGCGGAAGCGACGTTTCGCGCTCCCACAGTTTGCCGAGGTCGGCGACCAGCACGAGTCTGCGTTTTCCGTAGACGAACCGCCCCTCGTGTATCAGCACACCCGCATCGACATCGCCCCGTTCGACAGCCGCCGCAATCTCCGAAAAGAGCATCGGCACGACCTCTACGACCTGCGGAAAATAGCGCATGAGCAGTGCATTGGCGGTCGTATTCAAACCCGGGGAGGCGACACGCCGTATCGGCGATTCATCCCCCTCGCGACGCACGAGCAGCTGCCCGTTGCCGCGTCCGAGGGCCGAACCGCTGTCGAGAATCTCGTAACGGTCGGCGATTCGCGGATAGACCGAGTAACTTATTTTGGAAATGTCGGGTTCACCGCGCAGGACACCGAGGTTCAGTTCCTCGATGTCGCGGTACCCGACATCGAACGACATGTCGCCGCAGTCGATGCGGCGGTTGATTATCGCATCGAACGCGAAAGTGTCGTTCGGGCACGGAGATATGCAGAGGGAAAAGTTCATGGGTTTCTTCAAAGAGATAAAATCAATATAAAAACGTCATTCCGAGGAGCGTAGCGACGCGGGTATCAAATAAACCCGTCATTATGAGGAGGGCGGATGCCCGACGTGATAATCTACCTTTGTGTATTTATAGGGTATCATAAAAGCCGTTTCGACAGCGGTAGATCGCCACAGCCTTGCATAGACGCACCTCGGGCATCAGCCTGCTATCGGATGCAAGGCTTCGCGATGACAACAATAGTTACATACAGTTACCATATATTGCTATGCCGTCTTTTTGCCCCGTCCTCCGAATCTGCCGACGAGCCACCCCGCGAAGAACATCAACAGGAATATCACCGTCCAGGTGAAGAATTTGCCTATCGCCTGCTCCATGCGAAGCTGGAACATGTTGAACAGATAGGCGACGAAGACTATCACCGCGATAACGATTATCGCATAAACGACATACTTGATTTTCATTACCAATAAACTGTTTCTAAAATATTTCCGTTAAAACTCGCGTCAGGCTCTCCAACGCTGCGGGAATATCCCAATTCCCGCGGGCATCGTCCACCCGGTTCGATATGGCGCGGATTTCGCCGCACTTCACCCCCGCCGGACAGCACACGGCGAAGACCACTGCGCCCTCCATATTCTCGACCTGCGCTCCGTCCGCCGGAGCACCGACGTTCGACACCGTATTCGCTGTGACCTCCGCCAGTCCGTCGAACCTCAGCGTCGCCCGATACTCCTCGGCGAATGCCGAGGGAACACCCGCCATACGTTCGCGAACGACGGCGACGGTATCGCCCGGGAGCGGTGTTTCGCCGTAAGCACCCGCGATGCCGCACAAAACGACGGCCTCGGGACGCTCCTCCGACAGCAGACGCTGCATAAACCGTGCAGTTTGTGCAGCCCCGACACCGCAAATGCGAATATCGAGGTCGGGACGGC
>CAZESW010000028.1:0-8791 GCA_964514795.1 uncultured Alistipes sp. | reverse complement strand
AGTCCTTCGCTGCGCGACTTGTCGATAAGCGCAGGGATGAAATAGATTCCCGGTTCGTCGCTCATCACAGTACCCGCACGCAGACGCCATGCAGCACGATAGACGCATGTCGCCGACGCTTCGGCACGTTCGCGCAGTTGCGAAAAGTCGAAACTGCGTTCGCCCATCGCCTCGCAGTCGTGGACATCCATTCCCAGTCCGTGCGAAAGTCCGTGCGGCATGAACAGATACATCGCACCCGCAGCAACGGCATCCTCCGGCGAACCTGAAATCAGTCCGATGTCGCGCAGACCCTCGGCGAGAACCGTATATGCGCGCAGATGCACGTCGTTGTAGTACATCGCGCCCGTCTTCATATATTTCGGTGCTTCGTCGTGCACCTTCAATACTATATTATATATGTCGCGCTGACGGTCGGAGAATTTTCCGCCGACAGGATAGGTTCGCGTATGGTCGGAGCAGTAGTTCGCCACCGACTCGCCGCCGGCATCGACCAGCAGCAGACGACCGCGTTCGAGCACGCCGTCGCAATTGAGGTTGTGGAGCGTTTCGCCGTGCTGCGACACAATCGACGGGAACGACACGCCCAGGCCCTGCGACTTGGCGATACCCTCCATTGCGCCCGCGATTTCGCGCTCGACGACACCCTCGCGGCACATGCGCATAGCCGTAGTGTGCATGTCGTAGCCGATATGGAACGCCTTTTCGAGTTCCTCAATCTCCTCCGCGCTCTTCACCTCGCGCATTTCGGCGACAGCGAACATCAGGTCCGCCGACTTGCCGTCGTGCAGACGCTCTATCGGCATTCCGAGCAGCGACGAGAGCGTGATTTTCGTTTCGCCGCGATACGGAGGCAGGTAGTGGATGCGGCGGCCTTTTTGCTGTGCCGCAGCGATTACGCCCGCAAGGGCATCCACAGGCAGGCAGTTCGCGACGCCGACCTGCGCACCGAGTTCGACGAGTTTCGGCTGGGGACCCGTCCAGATTATGTCATCGACCGTGAAGTCGTCGCCGAACAGCGATGCTTCGCCCGAATCGGCATCTATCAAGCCGAAAAGCGTCGGGATGTTGAGTCCGAAATAGTAGAGGAACGTCGAATCCTGACGGAAATAGTAGGCGTTGTTCGGATAGTTGTTGGGCGAATAGGTATTGCCCGCAATCAGAATCAATCCGCTGCCGATGCGTCGCGTCAGTTCTTCGCGACGCTCACGATAAGTTTTTGCACTGAACATATTTTTTCTTTCTTGGTTTCGTTAAAGTCCTTAAAGTCTTTAAGATCTTTAAAGACTCTAAGGTCGTTTTTATCGGGCGACCTCTTTGTACAGTTTATCACCCCGGCGGACCGGTCGCACGGTCTTTATCGAGCATACGTCGCCCTGCTTCACCGATGCCGCCGGGTGCTCGTCAAGGAAAATTCCGTCGGCATGCTGCTCGACCACTCCCGTCGTTTCGCCCATTATCAGTATCTCGTCGCCCTCGGCGAGCGTCGAAGCCTCGACCGTGATTTCGGCGACCGAAATATTCTTGAAGAAGTTCGTAACCTTGCCGACATACTCCTTGCGGCGTGTCGCCGACGAACCGTAGGCGGTGCTGTGTTCGACGACCTTCGCTCCGGCATAGTATCCGCCCCAGAAACCGCGGTTGAACACCTTCGACAACTCCGTTTTCAGCGCCTCGGCATATTCGCGCGTATATTCGCCGCGCTCGATTGCCCTCAACGCCTTGTCGTAACTCTCGACGACGCGTTTCACATATTCGCCTCCACGGGCGCGACCCTCGATTTTCAGCACACGGACACCCGCGCCGATGAACTTGTCGAGGAAATCGACCGTACACAAATCCTTCGGAGACAGAATGTAGCGGCCGTCTATGTCGAGTTGTTCGCCGCTCTCCCTGTCGGTAATCGTGTATTTGCGGCGGCATATCTGACGGCATGCACCGCGATTCGCCGAGCAGGCCGTTTCGTGTTCGCTGAGGTAGCATTTGCCCGAAATCGACATGCACAACGCTCCGTGAGCGAACATCTCTATGCGCAGCAACTCCCCGCGCGGACCTCTTATGTCCTGCTCCACAATCGCCCGATGCACCTCGGCAATCTGCGCAAGGCTCAATTCGCGAGCCAAAACCACGACGTCAGCCCATTGTGAGAAGAATTTCGCAGCCTCGCTGTTCGACACGTTGCACTGCGTCGAGATATGCACCTCGACGCCGACGTGATAGGCGTAGAGAATCACCGCCAAATCGGAGGCGATTACGGCGTCGATGCCTTCGAGTTTTGCGCGGTCCACGACCTCGTGCATCACGGCGAGTTCGTCGTCGTAGATTATCGTATTTACTGTCAGATAGGTTTTTACACCGTTTTCGCGGGCTATCGACACGATATTCGCCAAATCGTCGAGCGTAAAGTTCATCGACGATTTCGCCCTCATGTTGAGTTGCCCGACCCCGAAATACACCGAGTCGGCACCCGCATCTATCGCCGCCCTCAACGACTCGTACGAGCCGACGGGAGCCATTATCTCTATATCGCTGCGTTTCATTCGATTCTATTTGTTTCTTCCCATAAGGCTCTCGGCATACAGTCGCAATTGGGCGGTGCGTTCCGACGGAACGTCGAGCGTGTCGAGAATCGCCGTAGCACGGGCGAACCGTATGTTAATCTGCTGCTCCGTCAGTCGCGGAATATCGAGTTCGTCGTACAGAGCCTTGACCGTTGCAATCTTCTGCTCGTCCGTCAGTGCGTCGTTGCGGTAGGTGTAGCGCAGTATGTCGCGCTGCTCCTCGTTCGATTTCGACATCGCCGTAACCATCAGGTAGGTCTTCTTGCCTTCGAGAATGTCGCCGCCGATTTTCTTGCCCAGACGTTCGTCGCCGTAACTGTCGAGCAGGTCGTCCTGCAACTGGAACGCCAAACCGAGTTCCGTCGCGAAACGGTTGATTTTCTGCGCATCGTCGGCCGAAGCACCCGCCATAACCGCACCTATCTCCGCCGAACCCGCGAGCAGGGCCGACGTTTTGAGGTCTATCATGTGGGTATAATCGACCACCGAAACCTTCTGCCGTGTCTCGAAATCCATGTCGTACTGCTGGCCCTCGCAAACCTGCGCCGCCATACGGTTGAAAATCGCGAACACCTGCGGCAGCACCTCCGACGGGATGTTTTGCAGGAACGAATACGCCGAAATCAGCATCGCGTCGCCCGACAGAATCGCCACATTGCTGCCCCACTTCGCATAGACCGACGGACGGCCGCGACGGACAGCTGCGTTGTCCATGATGTCGTCGTGCAGAAGCGTGAAATTGTGGAACATCTCGACCGCCAGCGCGGCATCGAGAGCACGGTGCACCTCGTCGTCGAAGAGGTTGTAGGCAAGCAACAGCAGCGTAGGACGAATCCGTTTGCCGCCCTCCGCCATCGCATACCGTATCGGGGCGTAGAGTTGCTGCGGGTCGTCGGGAATGTGCATCTGCGACAGATGCCGTTCGAACAGCTGCAAGAGTTCGGTCGTGGTATATGTATTCATTTCAAACTGTTGTTTTCGCACCGGACGTGCCGCCATCGGGCGACACTCCGCCAAATTACCCTCAAAGTTAGCAAAAATTCGTGAATCCCGCCTATTCTGTCCGAAAAATCGGCGGACGCTCCGTCGGGCGAGGTACGGATTTTGCGGAGAAGACCGCACAACCAATTAAAAAGACGAAAATATGTATTTTTTGTGGTATTTACTTATTGGTCTGGCTGCCGGATGGATAGCCAACCTGATAGTCAAGGGCAATGGCTCCGGACTTGTAGTCAATCTTATCGTCGGACTGATAGGCGGACTGTTGGGCGGCTGGCTCGTTTCGCTCTTCGGATGGATTCCGATGGGAACCGTAAGCACGCTCCTCACTTCCGTGGCGGGTGCGATTATCCTGCTGCTGATAGTTTCGCTTTTCACACGACGTAAAACCATCAACTAAAAACACTTATCATTATGGAAGAGAAAAAGACTTATCAGACGAACGGCGAGCCTTGCAAGTGCGGCAACAGCCAGCCGAACAACTCGAAAGAGTGGAACAAGGACAAGAACGACTTCAAGGAGGATTTCAAGAACGGCGCGAAGAAGGCGGGCGAGGGTATCCGCGACGCTGCATACGCAGCCAAGGACGCGACGAAGCACGGGCTCGAAAAGGCGGGCGACCGCATCAAGGAGACGAGCATGAAGGTGAAGGACACCGTGCAGGAGAACGTCACCCATGCGGCACACAAGGTTAAGGAGGTCGCGACCGAAGCCGGCGACCGTATCAAGGAGAAGATTCACCAGTAGGCCTCACTCGCATGAAAACAGCGGCACAGAAATGTGCCGCTGTTTTTTAGGGGGTTAAGGTCTGTGGAAACTTTGGAAGAAAGGGCGGACAAATGCAAAAAATGTCCGCCCTGTTTTCGCCCTTATGTATCTCCTCAAACCGACTTTTGACGCATAATTCCGCAAATTGATTAAAGGTAATTAATAATCAATATTGATTTTCAGAAACGTTTTGCCGAAATTTGTGGCGAACAATACCCCGAACGTGTTTGTTATTAAAAAAACATTTTCTAACTTTGTTGCGCTGTTGCAAAACGGCAGACATATTGTTTTTACAGGAAGTGTTTAGACTTTATCCTTACCGCGAAATCTGGTAAATTTCATTGTATCAGGGATAAATCAATACAAACACATCACCGTTTATGGCACCATCTTCGTATGATGCCATTCGGTGTGGGGTATTGTTTATTTGATACAAGGGCATACCAGAGCCTCGCGATAGATAAACTAATCAATCCCACACTTTCTTTTTTGTAAAACGCCAGAGGTAGGGGTTGCCCGGCGCGAAAAATCAAAACATAAATGAAAAAACTGGTATTGTTGATTGCATCTGCGATGCTCGCGGGGCCGTTGTGCCATGCCCAGAACGCGGACGATTACAAGAATCTCATCAAGGAGCGCAAGGCTATGGCGTCTTTCACGCGCGACCAGATGAAGGCCAAGGTGTCCAAAGATGCCAAAAAGGAGGCGAAGCGACTCGCGAAAGATGGCTGGACGGTAGCTCCCGGTGCGCTTCCGCTCGAACGTCAGCTCGACCGCGTGTACACCATGCAGTATGAACTGGACATGAACACGGGATTCCCTAAATATATAAGGGGTGAAGCGATTTCGATAGGCGAAAACTACGATGCCGCGAAGATGCAGGCTACCGCGCTGGCGAAAATCGACCTTGCGGGCAACATCCAGACCGAGGTCGCCGCATTGATTGAAACCCGTGTAGGCAACAAACAACTTTCGCCGGAGCAGGCTGCGTCGGTTTCCAATTCCGTCATGGGTGCGAAAAACATGATTTCGCAGAGCATCGGCCGCACGATAACCGGATTGGAGGTGTATCGCAAACTGCGCAACGGCAACAAGGAGGTTCGCCTGCTCGTGCTTTACAACAGCGATATGGCTATGGCGGCTGCGAAAAAGGCTGTCCGCGAGGATATGGAGAAAAAGGCCGACAAACTGGTCGAGCAGCTCGACAAAATTCTCGGATTCTAACCGTCAGCCATGCGCACGATTTTTTTAACTCTGTTTCTGATTCTTTGCACGACCGTATCCGCCCAGAAGACGGCGACGGTCAGCGGCGAATATGTCTACCATGCGCCCGAAAACGTGTCGGTCGAACAGGCGAAGCGCACCGCAATCGAGCGGGCGCGTCTGGAAGCCATTGCGGAGGCGTTCGGCACCGATATTTCGCAGACCAACACGGTCGCGGTCGCAACCGTGAACGAGAAGTCCGCGACGACGTTCAATTCGACCGGCTCCACAGAGGTTCGGGGCGAATGGGTCGCCGACACGAAAGAGCCTGAACTGACGATAAGTTACGAGGGCGGAATGCTCGTTGTCGCGGCCAAAGTGTGGGGCAAAATCCGCCGCCGCAACGAAGCCGCAGTGGAGTTGGCGATTGCAGTGCTGTGCAACGGCATCGAAAGCGAGAAGTTCCGCAACGGAAACCGCTTGTCCGTCCGCTTCAAATCGCCCGTCAAAGGCTGGCTGTCGATATACCTCGTGGACGACAATGTCCGCCGGGCTTATTGCCTGCTGCCGTACGAGAACGAGGACGGTATGGCGCGCGAGGTGAAGAACAACACCGAATATACGCTCCTCTCGACCGCCGACCCGAAATATCCCTATCGCGAGGCAACGATTCTGACTACCGACAGGACGGTCGAATTCAACCGGCTCGTATTCGTATTCTCGACCAACCGGTTCACGATGCCGATTACCGACAACGGCGAATATCTGCCCGAACTCGACCTGACGGATTTCGAGAAGTGGCTCCAACGCAACAGAATCAAGGACGAAAATATGTGCGTCAAAGAAAAAGTAGTGGAAATAAGAAAATAAATCACAACTGTATTATAATCAAATTCAATTATTATGAAAAAACTTTTAATCTTATTCTTTGCGGCAATGCCTTTTGTCGCATTTGCAGACGGCAAGTCGGTAACTTTGTATGTAATTTCTCCGAACTATTACGGTAGTGCATTGTTCAAAACCGAATTACCTGCCGATATATACGTTAATAACGGCGTTGATAACTACCAAAGTTCATTGAAGCCGGGTTACTATTCCAAAGTTAGTCTTACTGTCGGTGAAATCGCAATAATAAACGGGAAAAAATTTAAGGTGGAGGATAAAGACTACTATTTCAATCTGCTCAAAAATATATTCGATGATGAAAAAAAGGGAAGTAAGCAGTGTAAAAAATTTAAGTTTAAGTCGCCTACTCATTTTGAAACAGGTATAGCGTCGGCAACGGATGTTCAGGCAACAACACCTGCTAATGCGGTAACTCCAAGTGGAACATCGAATTTGGCGGCAGCGAATAATGCGGCAGCACCGGCACAAAATACAGTAGTTCCGACTTCGGATGTCGATGTAAATATTCCGGTTGCAACCAACAAAGCGGAAAACACATTCGCACTGATTATCGCCAACGAGGAGTACGAATTTGTCGATAATGTGCAGTTCGCGCTGAACGACGGCGAGATTTTCCGCGAGTATTGCATCAAGACCCTCGGTATTCCGGAACGTCAGGTCTGGTTCTACAAAAACGCTACGGCAGGTATCATTGCGGGTGGAGTGGACAAACTGTTGCAGGCGATGAATATCTTCGACAACCCGAAAATAATCGTCTACTATTGCGGACACGGTATTCCGGACGACAAGACGGGCGATGCCTACATCGTGCCGACCGACGGCAAGGGAACCAATGTGGCGACATGCTATTCGCTGAACAAACTATACACGACTTTGTCATCGTCCAAGGCTTCGAGCGTTACCTATTTCATGGATGCCTGCTTTACGGGTGCCAACCGCGACGGCTCGATGCTGGTTGCGGCACGAGGTGTCGCACGTGAAGCGAAGAAAGAGGTTATAACGGGAAATACCGTCGTATTCTCCGCCGCATCGGGTGACGAAACCGCAATGCCGTTCACCGAAAAAGGCCACGGATTGTTTACCTATTTCCTGTTGAAGAAGTTGCAGGAGACGAAAGGCAACGTAAGTTACGGCGAACTGGCGGAGTATATCGGTACGAATGTCAAGAAAGAGGCATTCCTTACCAACGAAAAACCGCAGACTCCGGTCGTGGCTACGAGCGAAACCAATATTAAGAACTGGAAAACGATGAACGTCAGATAGCAATAAGCCGACGACATTTGTCGTCGGCTGACCTTAACGACCTTATGGACTTTAAAGACTTTAAGGTTTCTAAACAACAAAGGCGGGCATGCCCGCCTTTGTTGTTTTTACTCGACGACGATTTCGGCGAGCATGAAATAGTGGTCGCTCGGCCAGATGCCCTTCGGACGGTCTTTCAGAACCTCGCACGAACGCGCTTTCGCGCTGCCCTTGGTCATGATATAGTCGATACGTCCGTGAGTCGGTTTGTACGGGCGGTCGTCGCCCTTGAAGGCGTGCGCCGTATAGCCGAACTCCTTGCCGTCGTGCAGTTCGTCGTAGGCGTCGTGCCAGCCGTTCTCGACGAAGTGGCGCACCTGCGGGGTGTCCTTCTTCGAATTGAAGTCGCCGCACAGAATCTGCGGGAACGAGTCGGCATATTGCGCCGCCTCGCGAACCACGAGTTTCGCCTGATTCACTTTCGCCTCATCGACCATGTGGTCGAGGTGCAGGTCGAGCAGACGAATCTGTTTGCCCGTGCGCTTGTCGATTACGCGAACCCAGTTGCAGTGGCGGGCACGGTTGGTGTCCCACGAAATGCTGCCGCCGATGACGGGGTCGAGCGAGAGCCAGTAGCATCCCGCCGAAACGAACTCGTAGCGGTCGCGACGGAAGAATATAACGTTCTTGCCGATAAAGTGGTAGCCCTCGGTGTAGGGGTCCATTTCGGGACCCTCGAAACCGAACGGGAAGTAGTCGGCGAACTGCTCCTTGCAATAGGTGTAGGAGTCGTAGATAACCTCCTGCATCATGATTATGTCGGGATTGTACTTGCGTATCGTCTCGACCATCACCTCCTTGCGGTCGTTCCAGCGCAGGCCGTCCTTTTCGTCGGCCGGCAGTCCCGTGATGCGGATGTTGCACGTCATCACTCGGTGTACGCCGTCGTCGCACTTCACAGCCTTTTTGCGGGCCTGGGCAGTGCCGGCGAGCGACAGCAGTACACCGGTAATTATCAGAATCCTGCGTAACATGCGCCTACTCTCGGAAATAGTACGAGCGCGAGAACGGGATGCTGCCGGTGACGGTCATCGACAAGGACCTCTCCAACC
>CAZESW010000027.1:2279-10637 GCA_964514795.1 uncultured Alistipes sp. | reverse complement strand
CCTCGACGTGAACAAGCAGTTCAGCGGCAACATTACGCTGAAAGAGTTCAAGACGAAGAAAGCCGCGCAGTCGTCGAACAAATTCAAACTCCAAATGAACAATACGACATTGCGTGTAACGACTGCCAACAATGATCCATATATCGCAGACGTTCTGACGAAAGAGTCGTGGAGCGAGTTCACGACGCCGAGAGAGGTCGCGCAGATGTTCGTCTCGACAATGAGAATGTATTTGGGCTGGTATATCAAGAACGGTTC
Organism: uncultured Alistipes sp.; assembly: GCA_964514795.1. Lineage (GTDB taxonomy): Bacteria > Bacteroidota > Bacteroidia > Bacteroidales > Rikenellaceae > Alistipes. Next base: position 10,379 of record CAZESW010000027.1, on the reverse strand, counting down.
GCAGAGCGAGGATTTCGCATCGACGCTCGACCACTCCGGCGACTACGTCGCATACGCTTTCGGATACAACGACAACGAACAAACCGGCGGCATCACGACCGAAATCGAATATATCGAATTCTCGTACAAGGCATCCGCAGCGAGTGCGATGGTAACCGGACATGGTCGCATATCGATTGACGGTGCGCCTGCACTTCGTCCGATAATACCGACGAAATAACAGATCGGCAAACCTTATACTGCACCCTCCTGCGAAGCATTTCGCGGGAGGGGCTTTTTTTGTGGGGGGGGGCTTGGGGAGCTTAGGGACTTTAAGGTCCTTAGGGGTATTAGAGACCTTAGAGACCTTAGGGTCGCCAGCAATCGTAAATAGTTAAAATCTGCAAAAAGAAACGGCGATACAAAAAAATGCGGTCCTCACGGATGGCAGCAACATTAAATTTATTTACCTATGGGGTCATCCACAACCCCGAAAGTATCGCCGTTATCATTTCAAAGAAAGCGGTACGCTAAAAGAATTAAAGGAAAAACAGTGTTGTTTATCAGCGTACCGCCCAAAATGGGTGCTGCGCACAAAGTGCGCAAGCACCTCTCTCCGACGTCCATCTGTTTACCCATTTAGCCGTCTTTGCGTCCTTAATGACCTTAAAGGTTCTAACGACATTAAAGTCCATAAGGTCTTTTAATAAATTTCTCGCAAAAATCGCTGAAAGAAAAAACGGACGGGGCTTGCATTATCCGTAAAGCAGGTCGTGGAATACCCAAAAGACTCTAACACAAAGCCCACGCCCGTTAAGACGTGTAGTTCCGTGCATCCCAACGGGACGCGGGCGGGATGCAGCAATGATTCATGAAGAAAATAACACCTTTACGCTGCATCCTGTATTTGCCGTCTTTTACAAATTTTCCACGTTTGCTTTACGGCAAATGCACCCCGCTTTTCAGCGGTTTGCAATGCAAAGATAATACAAAAAGGCTGAATCGCAAATTTTTCGGGAGAAATATAGAGATTAAAGGGGCTTGGGGGGGGCTTGGGGACTTTAAGGTCCTTAGGGGCATTAGCGACATTAGGGTCCTTAGCGACATTAGGGTCCTTTACCCAATCGGCGATTCACCGACCGAAAAGGGCGATTCACCAGCGAGGTTGGGTCGATTCACCGGAATTGCGGAACCGACAGTGTTTTACGATATTAATTTTGCAATACGGAAAAAGAACAGCCTAAAACGACCAATAATTATGAAAGTAAAACATTCGAAGATTCTGCAAGCATCCGCGATTTGCCTTATGGCATATACGCTGATGCAGGCAAATGCACAAAACCAAACCGCCATGTGCGACGACACATGCAAAAGCGAGGCGGGTATAGCGACAGTTTCCAAAACCGGACAGCCGCTCTATTCGGTCGTCGCACCCGTCGGACGGCAGATAGTGCCGATGATACAGATGGGCGAACGGCTTGCGACGCTGAACGGAAAGACTATCGCCGTTGTCGGAGGCAGTTTCATGGCATCCGTAACGCACCCCGAAATCAAACGTCTGATTCTCGCCAACTACCCCGATGCCAAAGTCATTCTGTTGAGCGAAATCGGTTCGGCGGGAGTATATCCGGCACCGGGTGTTACGCGACGGGCAAAAGACGAGTTCCAGCAGAAGCTGAAAGATATGAAGGTAGATGCCGTCATTTCGGGCAACGGCGGCTGCGGACTCTGCACTCCGAAAGAGACGGGTTCGAGCATCGCTGCCGAGTATCTCGGAATTCCGGCGGTAACCATCGCCGCACCGGGGTTTGCCGAGCAGGCAATCGCTACGAGTCTCAACAACGGTATTCCCGCACCGAGAGTTGCCGTATACCCGGGAGCCTTCTCTTCTCATACCCGCGAAGAGCTGATTGCCAACACCCGCAGCATCCTTTGGCCGCAGATAATCGACGCACTGACAAAGCCGATAACCGAGGAGGAGATTGCCGCTGCCGCCAAACAGAAAAACGCGGATACGCACGACGCAGTATTCACCGGAACGCTCGACGAGGTGAACAGATATTTCACCGGGCAGAAATGGTCGGACGGACTGCCGATAGTGCCGCCGACAATCGACAAAGTCGATGAGTTTCTGAAATATACCGACATGAAAGCCGACGAGTCGGTCGGAGTGATTCCTATCGCCCACCGCAACACGCTCGTATGGCATGTCGCAGTGAACGGCGTAATGGCAGGTTGCAAACCCGAATTCATGCCGCTGCTGATTGCATTCGCCAAAGCGATGGGCAACCCCGATTTCCGCCGCAGTTTGAGCAGCACACACGGCTGGACGCCATATTGCTGGCTTAACGGGCCTGTGGCGCGTCAGTTGGGATTCGACTGCGGACAGGGCGAAATCTCGGAGCCGAACAATGCGGCAATAGGCAGATTCATAAATCTCGCGATGATGAATCTCGGCGGATACTATATCAAGCAGGACAGAATGGGAACTTTCGGATACCTTATGCCATGGTGTATGACCGAGGATGAATCCGCCTGCAAAAGAATCGGCTGGCAGCCATACCATGTCCAGCAGGGCTACGGCATCAACGACAATACTCTGACCGCGGCATCTTCGCTGCTGTGGGGCAACAATCTCGCCCCTGCGACAGCCGACGGGGAACATATCATGCAGCTGATGGCATGGGACATCACCGAACGAGGACAGTTCGCCCTCGGAAGCGGAAAACCTTTCACCTGCCGCACGATACTTATCACCGAATATGTGGCACGCGACCTCGCCAGCACATATTCATCAAAGCAATCGCTTGAAAGCGCGTTGATTGCAACCGCACGACGTCCGGCCTACGAACGAGCCTACGCCAACTATTGGGCAAACCCCGGCAGCGCATTCGACCCGAACAAACACACGGTAGACCGCCACATGCAACGAATAATCCGAAACGAAAACGCAAAACTGACCGATGCGCCGGAGTGGTATCCCGTAAAAGAGAAGATGTACACAGTAGCTACGATGCGGCCGAACACGACCCCGATACTCGTTACCGGCGACCCTAACCGCAACAAAGTGCAGACCATGCCGGGCGGTGGTTATGCGACCATCGAGATAGAGTTGCCGCACAACTGGGACGCGCTTATGGCGGAAGCGGGCTACAAGCCGCTGAAAGAGTTTTACCTCGAATAACCATTAGAAACTTCAAGAACCTTAGGGTCTTTAAGGTCGTTAAAGTAGTTAAAGTAGTTAAGGACCTTAGAAACCTTAGAAAAAAACAATCGCCGCACTTCGGAAAGTGCGGCGATATGTTTAACAACCAAAAATCGTTAGTAGCCGAAGATTTCCTCCTGCGAAACGAAGGTCAGTTTGCCGAGCGAACGCAGGTAAGCCATATCGAGGTCGTTCTTGTCGCCGAGGATGCAGTAGTTGTACTTTCTGCCGCGGATATAGTTCTGCTGGAACTCTACCACATCGGCGAGCGTCATATCCTTAATCTGCTCGTAAACAGCCTTCTGACGGTCGGTATCGGCATCGACTCCCATTTGCAGATTATCGACATACGTCCAGAGCACCGACATCTTCGTGGTGCGGTTGGTCGCGATATTGGCAAGCATACCCTGCTTCGAGAGTTCGAATGCGGCTTCGGACTGCGGCATATTCTCGATAATCTCCTCGAATGCCTCGACAGCCTGATGCACCTTGTCGTTCTGCGTGGCGATGAATGCCGAGAAGCAGTAAGGATTCTCGCCCGTCAGGCCCTCCGACAGATTGGCGTATGCCGAATATGCCAGACCGCGGGCCTCGCGCATCTCCTGGAATACGATGGAGTTCATGCCGCCGGCGAAATAAGAGTTGTACATGTTCACCGCAGGGTCGAGCGCGACGTCGAACTTGTCCTGCTCACGGCACGAATACTGGCGGTAGTAGACCTGTTTAGCGTCGTACTGGGCGAACGTTACGGCAGGTTCGGTAACATATTTCATCTGCACCGGTTCGTACTCTACGTCGATAAGATTGTCCGCCAGATGGTGCGAGTTGTTGAGCATCTGCACGAGTTTGCCCTTTGCGACAGGACCGTAATAGAGAACGCGGTGGCGCAATCCCGACAGACCGCGGATGCACGAAAGCAGTTCTTCGGACGAAATCGCCTGCAAAGCCTCGTTGGTAAGGGTGCTGCGGCGGATAAGTTCGGGACCGTACATGCAGTAGGTCGTCAGTGCGCCGAAGTTGGCACGCTGGTTCAGTTTGTTGTTCTCGCGCATCTTCAAAATGTCGTTCTTCACCTCGGCGAGAACCTCCTCGTCGCCCTGCACGTTCGCCATGTAGTCCTCGACGATGGCCATCGCCTTCTCCATATTCTCGGCGATACCGTTAATCGTCACATAGGTGCGGTTGCGGGTCGTCGAAATATTGAAATCGCAGGCCAGAGCGTAGAGTTCGCGCTGAATCTCTTCGAGCGACTTGGTGTCGGTGCCGAGCAGCGTCATATACTCAACCGCTGCCGAAATCTTCGGGTCGGTCATCGTGCCGAAATCGTAGAGGTAGATGAGGCTGAACAGGCCGTTGGTCTCGTTCTTCTTGTAGAGCACGTCGATATTGCCGTTCATCTTCGTTACCGCCATATCCTTGTCGAAGTTGATGAATACCGGCTCGATAGGCTCGACCTGAGTATTCTGAATCGCAGCGAGGAATTCGCTCGTCTCGTCGCGGTTGGTGGCAATCGGGGTTATCTGCGGTTTCTCAATCTTCTTCTGGTTCTTGTCCTCGCCCTGACGCTTGAAGACGATAGCGTAGCCGTTGTCGGTCAGACGCTCCTGCGCCCATGCGACGACATCATCCTTTGTAATCTTCGACGCGCGGTCGATGGTCGAAACGACATCAGCCCACTCCTCGCCTTGGATGAACGAGCCGGCCATCATGTATGCACGGCGGAAATAGTCCTCGATATTCGACATCTGCGTGCGCTTGAAGTTGGCGATAATCGAAGCGAGTAACTCCTCGTCGAACTCGCCGTTGCGCAGTCGGGCAATCTCGCCGAGCATCAGGTCGCGAACCTCTTCGAGGGTCTGACCCTGCTTCGGCGCACCAATCGCGATGAAGAATCCCGCATCCGAAAGTTGGTCGCCGGCAACCGCACCGCCCAGAATCTTCTGCTTCTGCAAAAGATCGGTATCGAACAGACCGCACTTGCCGTTATATACGATTTCCGACACGAGGTCGAGCATCAGCGCGTCCTCGCTGCGGGCATCGCCGGTCTTCCAAGCCATGTAGACAGCCTCCATATCCAGTCCGTAGACGTCGGCGGAACGAGGCTCGGTGATAGGGTCCGCCTCGACTGCAACCGGAGCAGGCAGGTTCTCGTTAGGCGTCAGAGAGCCGAAATATTTGTCGATAATCTCGATTGCCTTATCCGGATTGAAGTCGCCGACCATACAGATTGCCATGTTGTTAGGCACATAGTAGGTCTTGAAGTACTCCTTGATGTTGGTAATCGACGGATTTTTCAGGTGCTCCTGCAAACCGATAACCGAGTGCTGTCCGTAAGGATGGTTCGGCATAGCCAGCGCGGAGAGTTTCTCGAACGCTTTGTCGCCATCGTCGGTCAGACCCATGTTGTACTCCTCGTATACGGTTTCGAGTTCGGTGTGGAAGCCGCGGATAACCGCATTTTCGAAGCGGTCCGCCTGAATCTTCGCCCAGTTCTCGATTTGATTCGACGGGATATTCTCGAAGTAGCAGGTTTCGTCCTCAGACGTCCACGCATTGGTTCCGTCGGCGCCGATTGCCGTCATCAGTTTGTCGTATTCGTTCGGAATAGCGAGTTTCGACGCCTCCTGCGACACGCTGTCGATTTGAGCGTAGATTGCCTTGCGCTCCTTCTCGTCGGTCGTAGCGCGGTAGACCTCGAACAGGCGCTCGATTTCGTCGAGCATCGGCTTCTCCGCCGCATAATCCTGCGTACCGAACTGCTCGGTACCCTTGAACATCAGATGTTCGAAATAGTGCGCCAGACCGGTCGTTTCGGCAGGGTCGTTCTTCGCACCCACACGAACGGCGATAATGGTCTGCACACGCGGTTTCTCCCTGTCTACCGACATGTAGACTTTCAGTCCGTTGTCGAGCGTATAGATACGCGTAGCGGTCGAGTCGCCCGACACGGTTTCGTACCTGTACTTCGAGCATGACACCGTCGCGAACAGTGCGACGAGCATCAGCAGCAAATTGAGTTTTTTCATATTATATTAAATTGAATTAAGTGACCAACTTGTTTATAACGTGCGGTATTGCCGTTTATTGTCTTTGCGGAGAAAATTCGCGGCATCCGCCCGAATCAGAAAAACGACACCGCCCAATCGCGAACTACGGGATAGATGTCGCTCCACACACGGACGAGCATCGCTATCGCGAGTCCGAGTTTCATGCCCGTGCCGACGATGAACGACAGAAACGAGCCGAATCCGACCTTCAAAGCCCGCGACGTATCGCTGCCGTCATGAATCAGTTCGCCGACGACCGCACCGATGAATGGACCCGCAATCGCTCCAAGCACATTGCCGAACACGATGCCGACAATCAGTCCTGCCGTGGCACCGCGCATTCCAGCCTTCGTACCGCCGAACAGCCGGGTCATGTATGCAGGCAGGAAATAGTCTGCCGCCGACACCGCGACGGTAAGCAGCAGAAACACCCAGACCGCAGAGGTCGGGATAGTCGAGAACGAGCAGAACGAGCAACACAGAAGACCCGCATAAGTCAGCACCACACCCGGAACAATCGGAACGACGCAGCCGACGATGCCGATTGCGACGAGCAACAAAGCCGATATGGAGAGCAGGCAGTCCATATTACTCCTGACGGACTACTTCACGATACGGTTGGTCGCCGTATCGGGGAAAACGACATTAGGAGTGAAACTCTTCGCCTCCTCGAAATCCATCTGCGCGTATGAAATGATGATTACGATGTCGCCGACGCTCGCCTTGTGCGCCGCAGCACCGTTCAGGCATATAACCCCGCTGTCGCGACGGCCCGGAATGGCATACGTTTCGAGGCGTTCGCCGTTGGTGACGTTCACCACCTGCACCTTTTCGCCGCGGATAATGTTGGCGGCCTCCATCAGCGACTCGTCGATGGTGATGCTGCCGACATAATCGACATTGGCTTCGGTTACATGCACGCGGTGTATCTTGGATTTCAGTATCTCGATAATCATATCAGTCTCTTCTATTTCAGTTTTATGTTGTCAATCAGACGTATCGCGCCTGCCTGAACGGCTATGCAGCCCTGAATGCGCGGGCACTCGTCCCACGAATGCACCTGCTGCATCGTCAGGGCATCGACCGCCTGAAAATATATGGTTTCGAGCAGCGGCTCGGCGTTCACCTCGGCAACGACCCACGCCGAAAGTTCGTCGGGCGTCATTTCGCCCGTCTTCGACGCTGCGGCGGAGAGCACTTCGTAGATATGCGGTGCCGCCGCACGGTGCTCCGTGTCGAGCAGGGTATTGCGCGACGAACGCGCCAGACCGTCGGTATCGCGGATAATCGGGCAATCGACAATCTCGACCGTCAGTCCCAGTTGTGCGACCATAGCGCGGATAACGGCTATCTGCTGGAAATCCTTCTCGCCGAAATACGCCTTGTCCGGCTCGACGATGGCGAACAGACGGCTGACGACCTGTGCGACGCCGTTGAAATGGCCCGGACGGGTCGCTCCCTCCATAACCTTATCGACGAATCCGAATTCGAACACGCGGGTGTCGGGCTCGGGATAAATCTCCTCGACGGACGGGAACAGGACATAGTCCACTCCTGCCGCTTCGAGCATCGCCGCATCGGCTTCCGGTGTACGCGGATAATTTTTGAGGTCGGTTTTGTCGTTGAACTGTGTCGGATTGACGAACACGCTGACTACCACCGTGTCGCACTCCTTGCGCGCACGCTCCACGAGCGAAATATGGCCTTCGTGCAGTGCGCCCATCGTGGGAACGAAACCCACTTTTCCGTTGCGAACGGCCTGTAAAGCCTCACGCAACTCCTTAACTGTTGCAAATGCTTTCATTTCCGATATATGTAATTACATATAGCGGCGCAAAGTTATAAAAAAAACCAAACGGAGGATTATTT
>CAZESW010000027.1:0-2179 GCA_964514795.1 uncultured Alistipes sp. | reverse complement strand
TGTAATTACATATAGCGGCGCAAAGTTATAAAAAAAACCAAACGGAGGATTATTTTTCGGCGAAATTAAGCCCATATTCGGCAAATCCGTGCGCAAAAACCGTCGTGCAGGGCATTCCGCCCTACCCTAACAGATGTCGAACCGTCGTTCGTGCTCGCCCGTAACCTCGATGCGCACAATCATTGCGTCCTCGGGCAGCAGCTCCTCGATTTTCTCGGGCCACTCGACGAGGCACAAATCACCCGAATAGAAATACTCCTCGTAACCGAGGTCGAAAGCCTCGGCGACGGAATTTATGCGGTAGAAGTCAAAGTGATAAACCGGTTTGTGCTCGCCCGTATAGTATTGGTTCACAAGCGCGAAAGTCGGGCTGGTTACCGTATCGCGCGAACAGAGCCGCTCCATTATGGCACTGATAAGGGTGGTTTTGCCTGCGCCCATCGCGCCGCAGAAAGCCACGACGGTGCGTCCGTCGAGCGCCTCAACGACGGCATCCGCCACATCGGGTAGTTCGGAAAGCGAATCTATCGAAACGGTTTTCATCTCTGTTTACGGTTTAATCCGATGCAAAGATAAACATTTTTCGGCCATATCGTACCGAAAGACATTTAAAGTCTATAAAGTATAGAAAATCGTGCTGTGTGCGTGTGTGTGTGTGCGCGTGTGCTGCATTATCACACACACACTCACTCACATCATCATAATCATTATAATTATCATTTACATTATCATCATCATTATCACCCCCCGTTCGCTTGCGTTCGCTTGCGTTCGCTTGCGTTCGCTTGCGTTCGCTTGCGTTCGGTTGCGTTCGCTTTTCCGAATAACCGTTCGCTTGCGTTCGGCAGCATTCGCTTTCGGAATGCAATTCATCGTTTCGGTTGCAGGACGATATACGGAACTATCATCTCCTCCATCGAGATGCCGCCGTGCTGGAACGTATCGCGATAGTAGCGGATATGGCGGTTGGCATCGTTGTTATAGACGAGGAAATCGTGGTTATACGCAAAAATATAACTCGACGACAGATTTATCGACGGCAGTTGCACCTCCTCCGGCTTGGTGATTTCGTAGACCTCCCGATAATTGTACGCCAGATTGCGGCCCGTCTTGTAGCGCAGGTTGGCCGACGTTTCGCGGTCGCCCTGCACCTTTATCGGATTGTCCACGCGGACGGTGCCGTGGTCGGAGGTTATAATTACCGTATGCCCCTTCTCCGAAAGCATGCGCAGCAGCGTGAAGAGGTCGGAGTGCTCGAACCACGAACGGGTAAGCGAACGGAACGACGCGTCGTCCTCCGTCAGTTCGCGGATGACGTCGGTTTCGGTGCGGGCATGCGAAAGAATGTCGAGGAAATTATAGACGATAACCGAGAAATCGGCATCGTAGACATGGCGGATATTGTCGATGAGTTTTCGGCCTGCCTCGGGACGCACGAGTTTGTCGAACGTGCATTTGTAGCGTTTGCCCGACTGTGCGATTTGACGGCGCAGGAAATCCTCCTCGTACTGGTTTTTGCCGCCCTCCTCGTTGTCGTTAAGCCACTTGTTGGGCATCAGTTTGTCTATCGCGAGCGGCATCAGTCCCGCGAAAATGGCATTGCGGGCATACTGGGTCGCGGTCGGCAGAATCGCGCAATAGAAATCCTCGGTCGCCACGTCGTAGTATCCGCGCAGCATCGAGTTTATCGACCGCCACTGGTCGTAGCGGAAATTGTCGATAAGCAGCAGCGTAGTCTTCTCGTGGGCATCGACGACCGGAAAGATGCGGCTGCGCATAAGCGTATGCGACATGACGGGCGTATCGTCGTCGCGGCGGTTTATCCAGTCCTTGTAGTTGCGGCACACGAATTTGCAGAACTCCTGATTGGCCTCGTTCTTCTGGTATTGGAGAATCTCGCGGACGCTACTGTCGTTCGAGGAGGAGAGTTCGATGTCCCAGCCGACGAGTTTGCGGTAGAGATTGCTCCACTGCGCGAACGACGAGGCGTTCTGCACCATCTGGGCGATGCGCCCGAACTCGGCGCGGTAGTCGGCGGTCGTCTGCTCCGTAACGAGCTGCTGCGAATGGACATGCTTCTTGATTAGCAGCACCATCTGGCTCGGATTCACGGGTTTGATGATATAGTCGGCGATCTTCGACCCGATGGCCTTGTCCATGATGTTCTCCTCCTCGCTCT
>CAZESW010000026.1:0-11163 GCA_964514795.1 uncultured Alistipes sp. | reverse complement strand
TCGTTTCATGGTCGTATAACGTGCAAATATACTAAAATATTACTTAATATCGAACTAAAACGGCTTGTTCCGGCTATAATTGTTTCAAAGCCAGACGTACCAGTTCCTCGACGGTCGCCGACGGATTCTCTTTCAGCAATTTACGCAATACCTTGTCGGAAGCGCTTTTCTGGAATCCGAGCATCACGAGTGCCGACAGAGCCTCGTCGAAAGCCTCGTCGGTCGCACTACCAGCAACGACGGCGGTAGTCACTGCCGTGTCGGAGAGATCGAGAACCTTGCCGCTCAAATCGACGATTATCTTTTGGGCGGTTTTGATGCCAAGTCCCTTTACGTTTTTGAGCAGCGTAGCATTGCCCGTCGCGATTATGTTCTGCAACTCCGACGGGGAATAGGTCGATTGAATCATTCGGGCAGTATTTCCGCCGACACCCGACACGCCGATAAGCATACGGAACAAATCGCGCTCTATTTTCGTCGCGAAGCCGTACAAAATCTGCGCATCCTCGCGCACGATATGGTGGAGGAACAGCTTGACCTCCGTCCGCCCCTCGATTTCGGAGTAGGTTTGCAACGATATATTTATGAAATAGCCGATGCCGCCCGTTTCGACAACAGCGTATGCCGGTGCGGCCTCGGCAAGTGTGCCTGTAATGTATTCGTACATAGTTCAACGATATTTATTACAAAGGTACGAAAAAGTCGCTAAGGTCGTTAAAGACTTTCAGGTTTTTCGGGTATAAAACGGTCGGAATCGCACGATACGTCAGTTTCTGCACTCAATTTATTCGGGAAGACGCACGATATTACAAAATTTTGTTATCTTTGTGCAATGTAAGTTCTGGCGACGGGTCGGAACGGACATGCAGACAAACGGAATTAACCAAAAAGTTTTTACATAAAGATGAAAAAAGTACTTTTCGCAGCGATAGCGTTGGCAATGCTCGCAGGCTGCAAAGAAGCTAAAACAGAATCGGCCGAGAACGCTGCCGAGGAGCAGAAGACCGAAATCAACGCCACCGACATAGCATACGTTCAGGTAGAGGCGGTGATGGCACAGAGCGAGATATTCCTCACCGAAGGCGTTGCGTTGCGCGACAAGACCGAGAAGGTGCAGAACGGCTGGGCGCAGAAAGAACGCAACCTCCAATCCGAAATGGCACAGTTGCAGGAGAAGTATCAGAAAGGTCTGATAACCACCCGCGACGCACAGCAGAAGGAGCAGGATTTGCAAAAGCGTGCAGCAAACTATCAGACTGCCGCACAGAACGAGGCAAAGAATCTCGAAGAGGAGAACGTGGTGTTCAACAACAAGGTCAGCGACCTGCTTGCGCGTGCCATTCAGGAGATTAACGCCGATAAGAAATACAAGATGATTATCAATGCTTCGGCATTGCTCGACGCCGACGAGTCGCTCGATATCACCGACGACGTACTCGCCAAGGTGAACGAACTCTACAAGGCGGACAAAGAGAAGAAATAGCGGACGCAAACCGTTCGAATCATGGTTCGGAACACTGCGGATGCGGTGTTCCGAATTATTAACTACAAGCAGGATGTAAATACCTATGGGATTCATTCCTTTCACATTCATAGATTTCATCGACATTTTTCTGGTCGCCGGTCTGGTGTTCTGGCTGTATCGCGCCACACGCGGCACCAATGCGCCGTACATTCTCGCCGGCATCATCATCATCTACATTTTCTGGGTCATCGTCCGAGCGATGAACATGGAGCTGCTCTCCACGATTCTCGGACAGGTAATCAGTGTCGGAGTGATTGCGCTGATAATCGTTTTCCAGCCCGAAATAAGACGATTCCTGCAAATGATTGGCATGCGGCAGAAGGAGCTGGACTTTATCTCGCGCATTTTCTCCGCGGGCCGCAAAGGCGACGACATCAACACGTCGCCGATTGTTTCGGCTTGTCGCGACATGAGCGAGAGCAAGACGGGCGCGCTGATAGTTCTGATGCAGAAAGACGATTTGCAGTTCATTATCGAAGGCGGAATCGCCGTGGATGCCAAAGTTTCGGTTTCGCTGATAAAGAACATCTTCTTCAAGAATGCCCCGCTGCATGACGGCGCAGTAATAATCGACGACAACCGCATCGTAGCGGCGAAATGTATTCTGCCGGTAACGCAGAGCAACGTACCTAAATCATACGGCACACGCCACCGTGCAGCAATCGGATTGAGCGAAATTACGGACTCAGTAGTAGTCGTGGTATCCGAGGAGACCGGCGGAATATCCATCGTAAAGAACGGGCAGATAAAGCACGACATCGACCCTCTGAAATTCGCTGCGGCACTAAAACGCGCCCTCGGACAGAAATAGATGAAAGCACCAGAGGTTACCAAACAATAGCCGCGATTCGTATCGGAATCGCGGCTATTGTTTTGCTGTTTTGCTATCATTAATGACCTTAAAATCTTTAAAGCCCTTAACGACTTTAGTGTCATTAAGGTCTTTAAGGGATGGCTGAACCCCCTCTCGCAGGATGTCTTCATTAAGCCTCGGCAGAGCCGAATAAAATTCGAGCTCTGCTGAGGCGGGAAAGCAAAGACGAGAAGCCGACAAAAAATCACCGCACTCTTTCGAGCGCGGTGATTTGGTTTGTAACAACTTCGTGTTATGCGCCGAAGTTGTCGTAGAGGATATTCTCGCGTGGAACGCCGAGCGAGTCGAGCAGTTTCTCGACCGACGACACCATCATCGGAGGTCCGCACATGAGGTAGATACATCCTTCCGGATCCTCGTGGTTCTTCAGATAGTTCTCGTAGAGAACGTTGTGAACGAATCCGACCTTGTAGTCCACTCCTGCCGCATCTGCCTCCGGGTCCGGACGGTCGAGAGCCAGGTGGAACTTGAAGTTCGGGAATTCGCGCTGAATCTCCGCGTAATCCTCCAAATAGAACGCTTCTTTGAGCGAACGCGCACCATACCAGAACGTAACAGGACGAGTCGTCTTCTCGGTCTTGAACAGGTGCATGATGTGGCTTCGCATAGGAGCCATACCGGCACCGCCGCCGATAAAGATGAGTTCCTGGTCGGCAGGAAGATTGTCCGGCAGGAAGAACTCTCCGTAAGGACCGGAAATCATCACCTTGTCGCCCGGTTTGAGCGAATAGATGTACGACGAGCAGACACCCGGATTTACCGGCAGAACCTTGCGGTCCGGACCGAACGGAGGCGTAGCGATACGTACGTTCAGTTTGATAATATCGCCCTCGGCAGGATAAGTTGCGCACGAGTAAGCACGCATCTGCGGTTCCGGATTGACCATTTTGAGGTCGAAGAAACCGAACTTCTCCCAGTCGGCGCGATATTCAGGGTCTACGTCGATGTCCTTGAAATCAACCGTGATTGCAGGAACGTCAATCTGAATATAACCGCCCGAACGGAAGTTCAGATGCTCGCCCTCCGGCAACTTAACGACGAATTCCTTGATGAAGGTAGCCACATTGTGGTTCGAAACCACCTCGCACTCCCACTTCTTGATGCTGAGCACCGAATCAGGCACGGCAATCTTCATGTTCTCCTTAACCTTCACCTGACAGCCCAGACGCCAGTTCTCGCGAATCTGCTTACGGTTGAAGAATCCGGTTTCGGTAGGGAGAATCTCGCCGCCGCCTTCGAGTACCTGGCACTTGCACTGACCGCAGGCACCTTTGCCACCGCAGGCAGACGGAAGGAAAATGTTCTCCGCAGCAAGCGTGTTGAGCAGAGTGCTGCCGCCATCCACTTCGAGCACCTTCTTACCATTGTTGATGTCGATGGTAACCTTACCCGAAGTCGTAAGTTTTGCCTTTGCAAAGAGCAGCAGCGCCACCAGAATGAGTGTAACTGCAAGAAAGGCAAGTATTGCAAATAAAATTACTTTTATCATCTTTTTTACTCTTTATAAAGGTTACAACTTTATACCCGAGAATATCATGAACGCGATACCCATCAGGCCGGTAATGATGAACGCGATACCGGGACCTTTGAGAGCCGCCGGAACATGCGAATAGGTGATTCGCTCACGAATCGCCGCCATCATCACGATAGCCAGCCACCATCCCAGACCCGAACCGAGGCCGTAAACGATGGACTGCCAAACATCGGTGATGGTGCCGGCAGCGACCTTCTGCTGCATGAAGAGCGAACCGCCCATGATGGCGCAGTTCACTGCGATAAGCGGAAGGAAGATACCCAACTGGTTATAGAGCGTCGGCGAGAACTTCTCGACAACCATCTCTACCAGCTGCACGAATGCTGCGATAACGGCGATGAAGACGATGAACGAAAGGAAGCTCAAATCGGTTTGTCCGTTAATATCACTTGGATTGAGGACGTATTCGTTGAGCAGATAGTTGAGCGGCACGGTCATAACCATCACGAAAGTAACGGCGGCACCGAGTCCGAGTGCGGTCTTAACGCTCTTGGATACTGCGATATAGGAGCACATTCCGAAGAAGAATGCGAAGACCATGTTATCGATAAAAATCGATCTTATGAATAAATTCAATGTTTCCATACTCTGTTTCTCCTATTATTTTTCCTGTAAATCCTTGTTGAATGAACGGTGTGCCCAGATGATGCAGCCCACGATAATCAACGCCATCGGCGGGAAGAGCATCATACCGCAGTTGGAGTAGAAACCTCCGTTGTCGATATACAGACTCTCCGGAATGACGCGGAATCCGAGCAGAGTGCCCGAACCGAGCAGTTCGCGGAAGAATGCAACGACAATCAGGATAATCGCATAACCGGCACCGTTGCCGATACCGTCGAGGAACGAAGCCCAAGGACGGTTACCGAGAGCGAAAGCCTCGACACGACCCATGACGATACAGTTGGTGATGATAAGACCCACATACACCGAAAGCTGCTTCGATACGTCGTAGACGAACGCTTTAAGCACCTGGTCCACGAGAATCACGAGCGCAGCGATTACGACCAGCTGAACGATGATGCGGATACGCGACGGCAGACCGTTGCGCAGAAGCGACATTACGAGGTTGGCGAACGCCGTAACGACCATAACCGACAAACCCATGACAATCGCAGGTTTGAGTTGAACGGTAACGGCGAGTGCCGAACAGATACCGAGTATCTGCACGATGACCGGATTGGTGTTGTTCAACGGACCGGTCAGATATTTCAGACTCTTACTGCTCATTGTTTTCGTTATTTAATTCGTTAGACGACTCCTCTTCCGAAACGGCGGCCGCAGCGTTGCGAACACCGTCGAAATAAGGCTTATAGTTATTCAGACAATTTTTGAGCATCTCGGTTACGCCGTCCGAAGTCTTGGTACCGCCGGTGATTGCGTCCACCTCGTGAGCGAAATCGGCATCGCTCTCCTTCGCGCCACCCTTTTTCAGTGTGATACCGACGAGCGCATCGCCATTGTAGATGGTCTTGCCGACATACTTGGCCTGATGCTTCGCGGTTGCGATTTCGGCACCCAGACCCGGAGTCTCGCCCTTATGGTCGAGAACTACACCCTTGACGGTATTCATATCGGGTTCGAGAGCCACATAACCCCAGATAGCGTCCCACAGACCGGCTCCGAAAACCGGAACTACGACACTGCCGTCGGCGGTACGGAAAATCGGATACTCACCGGCCGCAATCGAACCTTTCAAATCCTGCATGGCCTCGAATACGTCATTCTCGCTCTTGCCGGCGATAACATTGCCTTCCGCATCGAGCAGCGCAGCCTCTACGACCACATCCGAATATGCGGTAACGGCAGGATCCGCACCGAGAGCCGTTACGATTTGCTGCTTCTTCTCGTTGAGCATGTTATCGTACTGGCGACTCTGCAACGACAGCGACGCTACCGAAAGAAGCGTAGCCACGAGAACCACCATAACGACGGAGTAGATAATTATATAGGCATTGCCGTTCTTGTCGAGCAAACCTTTTTTCTCAGAATTATTTGTTGCCATACTCCTTATTATTTAGCGATTTTAACACGATTCTTTCTGCGGCGGATGTTAGCCTCCACTACGAAGTAGTCCACCAGCGGAGCGAATGCGTTCATGAACAGAATCGAAAGCATCATACCCTCCGGATATGCAGGGTTCACAAGGCGAATCATGATTGCGATTGCGCCAGTCATGAAACCTACGATATATTTACCGGTCGAGGTTTGCGCCGACGTAACAGGGTCGGTAGCCATGAACACGGCACCGAATGCGAAACCGCCGGTAATCAGATGATAATATGCCGGATAGTCGAACACTCCGCATGCACCGAGCAGATAAGCCATAGCCGTACCGCCGACGAATACCGACACCATCGTTTTCCACGATGCGATACCGGTCAGAAGCAGAATGGCTGCACCGATAAGGATGCACAGCGTCGAAGTCTCACCGAACGAACCCGGGATGAAACCGAGGAACGCATCGAGCGCGCTCCACTGCATTTCGCCATTGGTTGCGAGCTGCTCCAAAGCGGTTGCTCCGGTAGCGGCATCGGCTGCACCCATCATCTTCCAAGTCGAGTACCAAACTGTCTCACCCGACATCTGCGGAGTGTAGGCGAAGAACACGAACGCACGGGCCAAAATTGCCGGATTGAATACGTTCATACCCGTACCGCCGAATACCTCCTTGCCGAATACGACAGCAAATGCGGTACCGATAGCGACCATCCACAGCGGAGTGCTTATCGGCATCACCATCGGGATAAGAAGACCCGAAACGAGGAAGCCCTCGTTCACCTCATGGCCGCGAATCTGCGCGAAGTAGAACTCGATAGCCAGACCTACTATATAAGAGGTAGCGACCATCGGAAGAACGCGGACGAGACCGTAGAAGAACGCCGTCCAACCTGCCAGACCCACCTGCGAACCGGTGTTGTAGCAACCGAAAAGGAATGCAGGGATGAGCGCGAGAACAACGACAATCATCGTACGCTTCATATCGTTGCAGTCGCGGATATGCGAACCGCGAGTAGTAGTTGTGTCGGGAACGAACAGGAAGGTTTCGAAAGCATCGAAAGTCGATGCGAGGAAACTCAACTTTCCGCCTTTGGAGAAAGTCGGTTTCAGATTATCAACTATTTTGCGAAGTCCCATTATTCCTCCTCCTTGATCATTAAGTTAATACCGTCGCGAATAACCTGCTGCATCTCGATTTTCGACGGATCGACGAACTCGCACAGAGCGAAATCCTCCTCGACAATCTCGTAGATACCGAGGTTCTCCATCTTGTCGATGTCGCCTGCCATGATGGCTTTCAGCAGATGCATAGGATAGATGTCCATAGGCAGGTACTTCTCGTAAAGACCCGTTACGACGAACGGACGCTCGCCGCCGTGAAGGTTGGTATCGAGATTGTACTTGCGGTTAGGGCAGAGCCACGAGAAATAGGCGCGCGAAACCGAGAACTTGTCGAATCGCGGCATAGCCCATCCCATGAACTCGAATTTGTCGCCCTCCGGAATCAGAGTCAGCGAGTTGGCATAGAATCCGAGGAATCCGCCGGCACCGACATTGCGTCCGGTCAGAACGTTGCCGGAGATATAGCGGACATGACCCTCGCGAACGTTGCCCTTCACGATGGAAGCGACCGGCGCTCCTGCGATAACGCGGCAGTAGCAAGGCGCAGCGACCTCCGAACCGCAGACTGCGATTGTGCGGGTCATATCGACCTTGCCGGTAAGGAACAGACGGCCGATGATGGCTACATCCTGAATGTTCAGCGTCCAGACCTTCTCACCCTTGTTGATTGGGTCGATGTGGTGAATCTGAACACCGACATTACCTGCCGGATGCTTGCCCTTGAATGCGTGGAGTTCCACACCCTTTACTTTCGGTTCGGTGCACTCTGCGTTGTAGGACAAATGAACCTTGCCGTCGGTAAGGCAGGCAAGAACATCGAATCCCTTCTGAATCGCTTCGCCGTCGCCCGACAGAGCGAAGTCGTAATCTGGTGCGAGCGGTGCGCTGTCGAACGCCGACACGAATATCGACTTCGGAGTGTCCGCAGGAGAGGCAATAATGCCATAAGGGCGTTGAATCAACATCGCCCACAAACCGGATTTAAGCAACAGGTCGCGAATCTCGCCGCGAGTGGCAGCCGATACCTTCGGTACATCGAACTCCTCGTAAGATACGGCGGAGTCGGCGGTTACGGTAACGGAGAGAATCTTGCGCTTCTCGCCGCGATTTACGGCAGCGACCGTTCCGCTTACAGGCGAAACGAACATTACGGACGGCTTCTTCTTGTCGAAGAAGAGCGGCGTACCTGCCTTAACCTTATCGCCAACCTTAACCAGCATCTTCGGGGTAATGTTCTCGAAATCCAGAGGCGAAACGGCATACTCCGAAGCCAGCGGAATCTCCGTCAGCGTTCTTTGAGCCTCACCTTGGAGTTTGATGTCCAAACCCTTGCTCAGTTTAATGATTTTCGACATTGTTAAATGTTTTTTGTTAAAGTGAATTATGTGTGATAAACGAATTTTGTTTTACTCTTTCCCAAGGTTGCACAACGCCCCCTTTAATCGCCCGCGAAGATACTACTTTTTTCTCATATTTCCGACGGCCCAGCCGCTTTTTTAGACAATATGCGCGATTATTCGGAACATCTGCGGTACAACGTATTTCGATACGCTAGAGATGTTGCAACCATACGCAACGAACCGAAACCCAGAAACTGTCGAAACTGCGCCGAAAGATACATAATACGAAACTTTGCACCATAATAACCGACATTTGCGAAACTTATCCGAAAAAACGACAGACGACAGTGCGAACTACCCTATTGTCGCGGATTTGTAGTATATTTGCATACGATTTATGTCAAACAGCAGGACGATGTTCGTAAATATCCATACCCACCGCCCGACAGGCCGCGACACGGAAATCGCGACCGCGGGAGTACATCCGTGGGATGCCGGACACGGCGACATCGCAGCGACGGAAGCGGCAATCGGACACATCGACGCAATCGGAGAAATCGGGCTGGACTATGCGTGCAAAGTCGAGCGCACGGCACAGCAGCGGATTTTCGAAGCGCAGTTGGAACTGGCGGAGCGCAACGGTCTGCCTGTGATTCTGCACTGCGTCCGGGCATTCGAACCGGTTATGAAGACTTTGGCGGAATACCGGTTGCCGGCAGTGATTTTTCACGGGTTCATAGGTTCTCGCGAGCAGATGCGGCAGGCGGTCGGGGCGGGCTATTATCTTTCGTTCGGAGAGCGGACATTCGCTTCGCCGAAGACGATAGAGGCGATGCGTGAGATTCCGAAAGGGCGGATGTTCCTCGAAACCGACGACAGCCCGACCGGAATCGCCGAAATCTACCGTCGGTCGGCGGAGATACTGGGAACCGACATCGAAACGCTGAAACGGACAATAACGGAAAACTACAACGGAATATTTGGAAAACCCGATGAATAAATGGCTTGAACGCAGCGAACTGCTGCTTGGCGAAGAGTCGCTCCGACGGCTGCACGACGCGCATGTACTCGTAGTAGGATTGGGCGGCGTAGGAGCATACGCGGCAGAGATGGTCGCACGTGCGGGAGTAGGCAGAATGACGATAGCCGACTCGGACACGGTTGCGGAGAGCAACATCAACCGTCAGTTGATAGCGCTGCACTCCACGATAGGTCGCAACAAAGCCGACGTGCTCGCCGAACGGCTCAAAGATATAAATCCCGCACTCGGACTGCGCGTCGTGAACGAATACATAAAGGACGAACAGACCGATTTGCTGCTCGATTCGGAGCGGTTCGATTACGTCGTCGATGCGATAGACACGCTTTCGCCCAAACTCGCGCTGATAAAAGGCTGTCTGGACAGAGGCTACCCTATCGTCAGTTCGATGGGTGCGGGAGCGAAACTCGACCCGACGAAAATGGAGATTGCCGACATTTCCAAAACACACCACTGCCCGCTGGCGCACATGCTGCGCAAAAGGCTGCACAAAATCGGCATCCGCAGAGGATTCAAAGCCGTTTTCTCGCCCGAACCGCCGAGGGAAGGTTCGATGATAATCTGCGAGGAGCGCAACAAGAAATCGAATGTCGGCACAATATCCTATCTGCCGGCACTGTTCGGCATCGGATGCGCCTCCGTCGTAATCCGCGACATCGCCGACGGAAACCATGAAAAAGAAGAACAAAACGATTGACGATATGGCACACAAAACTGTATTTCTCGATGAATATTCGCTCGGAGGGCACAACCTGACGCCGATACGCAAACTGGTGGATTACAAAGGATTCGACCGCACCTCACCCGACGAGGTTCTGCGCAACTGCGCCGATGCCGAGATAGTAATATCCAACAAGGTGGTGCTTTCCGCCGAGACCATGCGGCAGTTGCCGAAACTACGGTTCATCGCGATTGCCGCCACGGGGATGAACAATGTAGACCTCGAAGCGGCCCGCGAACTCGGAATCGAGGTGCGCAATGCCGCAGGATATTCGACTTATGCGGTTGCCGAAGCCACTCTGTCCGCCGCCCTGTCATTGGTTCGCGAGACGGTCTATTACGACCGATATTTCAAAAGCGGCGAATACGCTGCATCGGGAACCATATTCCGCTACGACAGACCGATACGTCAGTTGCGCGGCAAGAACTGGGGAATCATCGGGCTCGGCAACATCGGGCGCGAAGTCGCACGGCTCGCCGAAGCATTCGGCTGCGACGTGGCATACTGCTCGACAAGCGGAGTAAGCAGACCCGAGAAATACGACCGCAAGTCGCTCGATGAATTGCTCGGATGGGCTGACATCGTATCGATTCACGCTCCGCTGACGGACGCGACGCGCAATCTTATCGGACACAACGAACTGTCGGCAATGAAACCGAATGCGATAATAATCAATGTCGCTCGTGGCGGCATCATCGACGAGAGCGCATTGGCAAATGCTCTGAACAACGGAACGATAGCCGGTGCGGCACTCGACGTTTTCTCGCAGGAGCCGCTTTGCGAGTCGCCGTTATACGACCTGAAAGACCCGTATCGTCTGCTCGCATCGCCACACAATGCATGGGCGACGGACGAAGCGATTGCACGGTTGATAGACTGCATCGCCCGAAACATAGAGGAGTATATTGCCGGGACAAGACCGTAGCTGCTTTAAGGCCATAAAAATCAGCAGGGAGGTTTTATGAAGACCTCCCTGCTGATTTTTATATACACTATACTATTTCAGT
>CAZESW010000025.1:7758-11227 GCA_964514795.1 uncultured Alistipes sp. | reverse complement strand
TCGAGCGCACCCCGCGCAAATACGAGGTCGAACTGAAAAACGGACTGGAAGTGAAATTCGACATCCGCTACAACTTTGTCGGAGTGGACGATTAAGGACTTCGACGACCTTAAAGACTTTCATAGGGCAGGCGAAAAGCGCCTGCCCTATGGCTTTTTACGGTTCGGCGGATTGCGCCCGATGCCCTTGCGGCAGCCCTTCCGTCGCCGTCCGGTGTCCGAAAGTGGCATATATTTTGCTCCTCGGAGTATCGCTTTTTTACAAATTAAAATTTATGTCTATGAAAAAGTTTTTATTATGTCTGGCATGTGCGGCAACCGCAGTTTTCTGCGCTTCCGCAGCACCACAGGAGGTGGATTTCACCAAACTGCCTGCCAACTCGCAGGAGTTCGTCCGCCGCAATTTCCCGTCAGAGAAGGTGAAGTCGGTCGAAATGGACCGCGAAGCGACGTGGAACAAGTACACCGTCTATTTCAACAGCGGCAGTCAGGTTTCGTTCGAGGGCGGTTCGGGCAACTGCTCCGAGATTATCATGAAAAACGGTTCGGTGCCTTCGTCGGCTCTGCCTGCCAATATCCGTACCTACGTCAATAACCGCTATTCGGGCAAGTGGGTTACGGGCATGAAGACCACGACGGACGGCTACAAAATCTATCTGTCCGACAAGACCGTTCTCAATTTCGACAAGAGCGGGGATTTCGTGAATGCCGCAAAATAAATATAAAACGTCATTCCGAGGAGCATAGCGACGTGGGAATCTACCATTGTTTATTGTCTGTATCTAAAAGTCGATTCAACAGCGGTAGATCGCCACAGCCTTGCATAGACGGATTCTGGGTATCAGCCTGCTATCGGATGCAAGGCTTCGCGATGACGTGAAAAATATTTTTTGTGTAAAATCGTATAGACGCATTTTTTAGGGCTGGCATGTGTGGTGTGTCAGCCTCTCTTTTTATACATTTAAAACACCTCCTGCAAGATACGAATAGACTGCACGTTGCGGATTGAATCGAGGTGGACGGTGTAGTAGGCGACGAGCGCATCGAGAATCTCGACCCGCTGTTTGCGGTTCAGCCCGATTTCGCCCAGACAGCGGACGTCGCATTCGAGCAAATCGCGGAACACTTCGGCGTATTCGCGGCATATCACGTTGTCGTGCAGCGGCATTACGGGCGTGAACAGACCCTCGCGCATGTCGAACCATGCTCCCGCCGTGTATTCGTTGCCGGGACTGAATCCGAGGAAACGGCTGATGTTGGCGAGAAACCAGAGGTGAAAATTGGCGACTCCCTCCTGCAATTCGTCGAGAGCCTCGACCGAACCCCACACGAAGTCGAACAGCGGCTGGTTGGCCTCGCTTTCGCCGATAAGACGGTAGAGCGATTCGGCCATGAAGAGCGCGATTGTCGATTTGCGCACGTCGTAGGGCATCGACTTCAAGACTATGCCGTTGTGGACCTCGCGCAACCGGTGCATATCCATCCGCGTCGATACCAGCCCCTCGTATTCGAGCGCGAACATCGGCTGGAACAGAGCCATTTTCGACCCCTTGCCCTTCGACGACCTGACGCCCTGCACCATGTAGCTCTGCCGTCCGAAAGCGTCGGTCAGCAGATGGGCGACCATCGACGAGTCGCCGTATTTCACGGTGTTGAGGACTATGCCGCGTGCCTTGTAACTCTTCATTTCAGATTCAGACCGACAGTTTTTCGATGGTTTCGCGCAGTCGCGCCGTATCGAGATGGGTGTATATTTCGGTGGTGACTATGCTTTCGTGTCCCAGCATCTCCTGCACCTGACGGATGCTCGCGCCGCCCGCCAGCAGGTGGGTCGCGAACGAGTGGCGGAACGTGTGGGGGCTTACCTGCTTGTCGATACCTGCCCGTTCGACCGCCTGACGGATGATGTTGAACACCATGATGCGGGTTATCGCCTTGCCGCGGTTGCTCAGAAAGACACTCTCCTTGCTGCCCCATTTCTTGTCGGTGCGTTCGTCGAGATAGGCGTAGATGTATTCGCGCGCCGTTTTGCCGACGGGTACGAGCCGCTGTTTGTCGCCCTTGCCGGCTACGCGTATGTAACCCTCGCCGAAAAATAGGTCGCACATGCGCAGCGACGTGAGTTCCGAAACGCGCAGTCCGCACGAATAGAGCAGTTCGAGCATCGCCCTGTTGCGCCGTCCGTTCGTCGCCTGCACGTCGATGGAACCGATGATGAGGTCTATCTCCTCGGGCGACAGCGTGTCGGGAATGTGGCGGCCCGCCTTCGGCCCGCTGATGAACTCCGTCGGAAGCGAGTCGATTTTATCGTTGAGCAACAGGTAGTTGTAGAAACTCTTGATACTGCTGAGCATTCGTGCCTGCGTCGTCTTCTTGCGGTCGCGGTCGAACAGAAACGCCATGAAACGCTCTATCATGTAAGGCTCGACCTTGACGGGCGGCACGTCGAACTGATGCATGATGTAGTGCGAAAAATCTTCGAGGTCGCGCATGTACGCCCCGACCGTATTCGGTGACAGATGTTTCTCCAACCGGATGTAAGTCCGATAGGAGACCGCCGTTTTTCGCCATTTTTCGCTGCTTTCCGCCATTTTATGATTACTTTTGTACTGCGAAGATACGAAATTTTACATAATAATGGATTACGTTGAACTCAACATCGCCGTTTCCGACCCCGAAACGGCGGAAATACTGACGGCGGAACTCTCGGAACTGCCGTTCGAAAGTTTCGTCGCCGAGCGCGACACGCTCAAAGCCTACATTCCGCAGAGCCGTCTGGTCGATTGCAAGGAGGAGGCGGACGAGATTCTTCACCGTTACGGCATCACGGACAGCCGTTATGTGCAGATTGAGGCGCAGAACTGGAACGCCTTGTGGGAGAGTAATTTCGAGCCTGTGGACGTGGACGGACGGGCGATGATTCGCGCACCGTTTCATCCTGCGCGCCCCGACTGCGATTTCGAAATCGTCATCATGCCGAAAATGTCGTTCGGCACGGGACACCACGCGACGACGCACATGATGGTCGCGATGCTGCTCGACGCCGACGTCGAGGGCCGCTGCGGACTCGACATGGGTAGCGGAACCGGCGTGCTGGCTATCGCGGCCGTCAAGCGAGGGGCCGTGAAGATGGATGCTGTGGACATCGATGATTTCGCCTACGAAAACTGCTGCGAGAATATCCGGACCAACGGTGTCGGGGAGCGTATAACGCCTATGCTGGGCGACGCCTCGTCAATCGAGGGGCGGCGGTACGATTTCATTCTCGCCAACATCAACCGCAATATCCTGCTGCACGATATGGATGCCTATTTGCGCGCCCTGAACGACGGCGGCGAGATATTCATGAGCGGATTTCTCGATGCCGATATCGACGCCATGCGCGAGGCTGCGCATGCCCGCGGACTTTCGGACGGCCGCACGGTTCACCGCAACGGTTGGGCGGCGTTGAGTTTCAGGAAAGGGTAGGG
>CAZESW010000025.1:2553-7658 GCA_964514795.1 uncultured Alistipes sp. | reverse complement strand
GCCGCACGGTTCACCGCAACGGTTGGGCGGCGTTGAGTTTCAGGAAAGGGTAGGGGTGGCCGTCGTGAGTGATTGGGCGGCGAAATTATAAGGTGTTTAAGGTAGATAAAGTAAATAAGGTGTTTAATGTCGCCGATTGCGGGAATCATTAAGCACCTTAATTACCTTACAGCGGTAGGCATCGAGCCTGCCGCGTGACCTTAAACACTTTATCGTTATTCCCGCCTGCTTCCTTTCCGACAGCGGAAATCTCCTCTCCCTTACAACTTCTCGCCGTAGGCGAGGTCGCCGGCGTCGCCCAGACCCGGAACGATATACTTGCGCTCGTTGAGATGTTCGTCCACCGTTGCGCACCACAGCGACGTGCGCTTCTGGTCGGTGTGCTTCAATACGTAGTCCACTCCCTCGCGGCTTGCGAGCACCGAGGCGAAATGGGTGTGCGCAGGCTGTCCACCCTTCTCGCACAGGGCTTCGTAGGCTGCGACGAGCGACGAGCCGGTGGCGAGCATCGGGTCTGCCAGAATCAGCGTCTTGCCTTCCAGACTTCCGCACGAAATATACTCGACCTTGATTTCGAATACTCCGCCCGGTACGCTCTTGCGGTATGCCGATACGAAAGCATTCTCGGCATCGTCGAAATAGTTGAGGAATCCCTGGTGGAGCGGCAGTCCGGCGCGCAGGATGGTCGCCAGAACGACCGTGTCGCCTATGGACATTACCGAGGCGGTTCCTAACGGCGTCTCGACGGCTTTCGGCGTGTAGTTCAGCTCCTTCGAAATCTCGAATGCCGTGATTTCGCCTATGCGCTCGATATTGCGGCGGAAGCGCATCGAGTCTTTCTGAATCTCCTTGTCGCGCAACTCCGCAATGAATTTGTTGAGCAGCGAATTTTGTTGGTCGATGATGTGCAGCATGGTTATTTTGTGTTTTAATTTAGGCAATTATATTTTACACTGACTACTACAAAGCCGTATAACTTTGCGGATTCCGACCGAAGTCCCCCTCACAGGAGGGGGATTTAGGGGGAGGGTAACATCTGTATACGCGGCTTTGCCGCGAGAACCGCAACCGTCGGATTTCCGAATAGATACCATGACTTGATTGGGTGTAAAGTTGTATTTACATTTATCTAATACAGGAAGTTGTTGAACGGATAGCGCCCGCAGTGAATCTCGCGCACCATTCCGTAGAGGTCGCGGCGGAACTTGTCGATATTGGTCTTCTCCTGCGCCGAAATGAAGATGCACGGCGTGTTCTCCTTGGCGAACCAGCTCTCGCGCAGGTCGTCGAGCGACATGTTCTCGCGGGTGGCGGGCGTCAGGTCGTCCTCATCTTTCTTAATATAGGTATAGGCGTCGATTTTGTTGAAGACGAGGTATACGGGCTTATCGCCCGCCCCGATGTCCTGCAACGTCTGCTTCACGACATCTATCTGTTCCTCGAACTGCGGGTGCGAAATATCGACCACGTGAATCAGCAAATCGGCCTCGCGCACCTCGTCGAGCGTCGATTTGAACGACTCGATAAGTTCGGTCGGCAGTTTGCGGATGAAACCCACGGTATCCGAGAGCAGGAACGGCAGATTGTCGAACACCACCTTGCGGACGGTCGTGTCGAGCGTCGCGAAGAGTTTGTTTTCGGCGAAAACCTCGCTCTTGGAAATCAGGTTCATCAGCGTCGATTTGCCGACGTTGGTGTAGCCGACGAGCGATACGCGCACCATGCTTCCGCGGTTGGAGCGCTGCACTGCCATCTGACGGTCGATTTTGCGCAAATCCTCTTTGAGTTTCGCGATTCTGTTGCGCACGATTCGGCGGTCGGTCTCGATTTCGCGCTCACCGGCTCCGCCTCGGGTTCCCGTACCGCCTCGCTGACGTTCGAGGTGGGTCCACAGACCGGCGAGTCGCGGCAGCATGTATTCGCAGTGCGCCAGTTCGACCTGCGTCTTGGCGTATGCCGTCTGGGCCCGCGAACGGAAAATGTCGAGAATCAGCCGTGTGCGGTCGATTACGCGGCACGGCATCGCCTTCTCGATGTTGCGCGTCTGCGACGGCGACAGCTCGTCGTCGAAAATCGCGACGTCGATGCACTCCTGCTCGCAGTAGGCCGCAATCTCTTCGAGTTTGCCGGGACCTACGTATATGCGCGACGACGGCTGCGACATGCGCTGCGTGAACCGGCGCACGGTCGTTATCGAAGCCGTTTCGGCGAGGAATTCGAGTTCGGCGAGGAACTCCTCCGCCTGCCTTGTCTCCTGTCCGTCGCGGATTACGGCGATGAGTACCGCACGTCGGGTATCTGCGGTAGCCGACGGCTCCTCTGCGGTGTTTTTATTTTTGTTTTCTGCCATCAAGCATGGTTTTTACGAGAAAAAAGGCTGCCTTACAAGATTGTAGACAGCCTCGTTTCGAATGTGTTGCCGTTAGTTCTGAATACGGAAATCGATAGGCAGCGTGTACTTCACGCGCACCGACTGGTTACGCTGCTTACCCGGCGTCCATTTAGGCGAGGTCTTCAACACGCGGATTGCCTCGTCCGACAGCGAGCTGTCCGGAGTCTGGAGTACCTGAATGTTGGTGAGCGTACCGTCCTTCTCTACGACGAACATGAGCAGAACGCGGCCCGAGATGTTGTTCTCCTGTGCCAGTTGCGGATATTTCACCTTGCTCTGCACCCAGTTGCGGAACGTGGTGATGTCGCCGCCCATGAACGAAGGCATCGTCTCGACCTTGAAGAAAATCTGCTCCTCCTCGACTTCCTCCTCCTTGACTGCTACCACCTGCACGATTTCGTCGAGGTTGTCCTCGAAATCGGTAAATCCGATATCGGTCGTAATCTTGGTATCGTTGGTAACGATGTTGAGCACGTCGGTGATAACCGTAATCTCGGTCTTCTTCGGAGGCTCAGGCGGTTTCTGATCCTGACGTGTAATTTCGACAATCTCCACTTCCGTCTCGCCGTCGTACAGGTCGAGCTGTTCTACGCGAACTTCCTTCGGCGTGTAGAGGAACGCGGCTATTACGATGGCCAGCGCAGCAATCAAACCGATTTCGAGCAGTATACTCCGTTTGTTTTGGAGGTCTACCTTTGGGTTCTTTTTCAGTTCCATTATAAGTGTATTTTACGTTTGTTCCACTGTTGCCGCAGATGTCGGCGGACACTCTGCAAAGCATATTCAGTTACAAATATAGGTATAATAATTCAAAAAATTACAGGCGACGCCAAAAAATGATGTTTTTTCTCTACTTTTGTATCGATTTATGCCGAATAGGGCGGTTTCATCCGCCGTCGGACGAAGGAGTGAATTGCTGCGCAATATGGAGAAAACCGATAACGAAAATATCAGACAACCGCTTTACGGAAAGAGTCTTGCCGAGTTGCAGGCGATATGCGCCGGACTGGCTATGCCGCGTTTCGCCGCCAGGCAGATTGCGGGCTGGCTCTATCGCCGCGGTGCGACCTCGATAGAAGCGATGAGCGACCTCTCGCTGCGCAACCGTGCGCTGCTCGCCGAGCGCTACACGGTCGGTCTGTCGGCTCCGCAGCGTGTGCAGACCTCGGCGGACGGGACTAAAAAGTATCTCTACCGCACCTCCGAGGGCGAATATATCGAGTCGGCATATATTCCCGACGGCGACCGCGCCACGCTGTGCGTTTCGTCGCAGGCGGGCTGCCGAATGGGCTGCCGCTTCTGCGCGACGGGCCGTCTGGGGCTGCGCCACTCACTGTCGGCGTGCGACATCCTCAATCAGATAGCCTCGCTGCCCGAACGCGACAGGCTTACGAACGTGGTTTTCATGGGCATGGGCGAGCCGCTCGACAATACGGACGAGGTGCTGCGCGCACTCGAAGTCCTGACGTCGGAGTGGGGTTACGGCTGGTCGCCGACGCGCATCACGGTTTCGACTGCCGGCGTCGCCCGCGAACTGCGCCGGTTCCTCGATTCCACGAATGTGCATCTGGCTGTAAGCCTTCACAATCCGTTCCACGACGAACGCGCCGAGGTGATGCCGATAGAGCGGGCATATCCGATTGCGGACGTTGCGGCGATACTGCGCGACTACGATTTCTCGCACCAGCGCCGCGTGTCGTTCGAATATATCGTGATGAGCGGTCTGAACGACTCCCCGCGTCATGTGCGCGAGTTGTGCCGCCTGCTGAACGGCATAAAGTGCCGCATCAACCTTATCAGATTTCACAAGATTCCCGATTCTCCCTTCTTCTCGCCCGACGATGCGGCGATGGTTGCGTTCCGCGACTCGCTGACTTCGCGCGGCATAATGACGACCATCCGCACCTCCCGCGGCGAGGACATCAAGGCGGCATGCGGCCTGCTCAGCGCAGACGGTGCGAGATAACGGCGTTGTTTGCGGCGAGGGAATAAGGTGTTTAATGTCGCCGACGGGGCGGAAATCATTAAACACCTTATTCACCTTACAGCGGCAGGCTTGACGCCTGCCGCGTAACCTTAAAAACTTTATCGCTTATTTCCGCCGCCCCCGCCGCTGCTTATCTCTTCTTCATCTTTTTCTCTGCCGGTTGCGGCTCGAACGGATACGGGCGGGCGATAACCTCCTCGCAGATATTGCCGAACCGGTCGGTCGTGCGGATGCGGACTGCGGATTCGGGTGACGAAGGCTTGACGCGGAACAGATGCTGGCAGGTATTCTTGCGTACCGTCGGCTTCTTGCGGCTGTTTTTCAGCCTGAAAACGTCCGACGAAACCGTGAACAGCGGATCTTCCTGATAGACCTGCCGAATTTTCAGCGGTTTGTCGTTCTCCCACGCCTCGATTTTCGCGCCGGGTTCGAGCCCCCACCAATTTATATATACGTAGTTGTCGAACGTGTGCGCTCCGTAATCTATCCGCGCGGGGTACTCCTTGACGAACCGTCGCACATCCTCGTTTTCGCGATAATATCTGCCGACCTCGTTCATGTCGTAGGCGCGGAAAGCGGTTTTGCCGTGCTTCTCGGTGCGGTACTCCCACGTAATGTCGTGTCCGTCCATCGTGCAGACGTCGAATCCCGGGTCTGTGCCGTCGGGACATAGGTGGCGGAAGCCGTCGAATACCGTTACCCACGAATTGCCCGAAGCCGACGGCA
>CAZESW010000025.1:0-2453 GCA_964514795.1 uncultured Alistipes sp. | reverse complement strand
AGGTGGCGGAAGCCGTCGAATACCGTTACCCACGAATTGCCCGAAGCCGACGGCAGGTCGTGCTCTATGATATTCGGCAGTTCGGAGGAAGCGACCGTCCGTTTGCGGTGGGAGTGTCCGGTGTAGAAATGTACGTTGCCGAAGTCGCGGAAACAGTGCGTGAGCGAGTCGAGCCACCGCCGCTCGGAGAACGAATTGACGAGCGCACCCTTCGACGACGCGCGGAATGCGTTGTGGTGCATGCAGACGACTATCGGCGTGCTCTTGTCGGCGACGAGCGAGAGATCGTGCCGCAGCCATGCCAGCTGGTCGGAGGTTACGAAGCGGTCGAAATTGCGTTTGCCGACTATTTCGGTCGGGTAGGGACCCTCGCCGGGTTCGTTGCGGAACACGGTGTTGTCGAGTACGACATAGTGAACGTCGCCTATGTTCATCGAGTAGTATTTCGGCCCGCAGGCGTAGACATACATGCGTTCGGCGTTGTGGTCGGTCATGCCGCTGCTCGGTGTCGCGCCGTCGTAGTCCTGCTCGCCCATGACGGTATATAGCATGACGGGATAACCGCCCGCAACTATCGAATGGAGCGCGTCGCCGATGTCGAATTCGCTCGAATACCAGTGCGCCGACGAACTCAAATCGCCGAGAATAATCGAATAGACGGGCAGCGAGTCGCGCTTTGCCTCCTCGACTGCCTCGCGGAGAGCCGGAATGTAGGTGTTTTTCATTTGGAGCAGGTCTTCGCTGCGGTTGGCGAGGTGGAGGTCTGCCGAAATTATCATTCTGTGGCGGCGGTTGTCGCACCGTTTCAATACGAAATCGTGGCGTTCAGGCTTGTCGGGCTTTTTGCTTTTGAGTGCCGCCCAGAACTGCGGCAGCACGCCCTTGCGGCACGACGGCTCGTAACCCGACGGCGTGATGACGAATACCGTGCCCTGGAATTTCCTGGATGCCAGCGAATAATTGCCCTCGTCATCGGTCGTTGCGAACAGTATTCCGTCCGAGACCGTAACTCCGGCGAGCGGCTTTCCGTCGCAGGTTACCGTACCCGTTACAGTTGCGGCGGGAGGAGGGGTCGCGGCAGTCGTGGTCGCGAAGGCTGCAAGGCAGAAAAGGAGAAAGGCGGGTTTCATAGGATAAGTCCTTAAAGTCTTTAAGGTCGTTAAAGACCTTTTTTGTTATTTTTTGGGAGCATATACCACCTCTTTCGTGGCGAAAAACTCCTCTTCGAAGATGTCGCCGATACGGTGACGAGTCCATTTGCGTCCCGTCGCCGCGAGTTCGGCATCGAGGTCGCCGCCTTTGAGGTAGAGAATGCCGTTGGGCAGCGTTCCGCGCTGTCCCCGGTCTATCTTGTTCCATACCCAGCCGGCGAAGGTGGACATGTCGGTTACGGCGCGCGAAACCACGTAGTCGAACCGCTCGTTTACCGTCTCGATTCGGGCGTTCACGGCTCGCAGATTCTCTATTCCGGCGGCTTCGCAGACGCCCTGCACCACCTTGATTTTCTTGCCAATCGAGTCTATCGCCGTGAATTTGGCCTCGGGAAACATTATCGCCAGCGGAACGCTCGGGAATCCTCCTCCGCAGCCGACATCGGCGATTCGTGCGCCCGCCTCGAAACGACACACCTTGGCGATTGCGAGCGAGTGCAGGATGTGGTGGAGGTAGAGCGAGTCGAAATCCTTGCGCGAAATGACGTTTATGCGCGCGTTCCACTCGGCGTATGCCGCACCGAGAGCCTCGAAACGGCGCATCCGCTCGTCGTCGATGCCGTCGAAATATTTGGTTATCAGTTCCGCTCCGTAAATCATCGTTCCGCTATTTTGAGTCGGCTTTCTCGCCGTCGGTTATCATCTTGCACATCATCGCACGGACTCTGAAAATCTGTGTCTTGACCGTGCCCAATTTCATTTCGAGTGCCTCGGCTATCTCCTCGTAGGAGTATTCGTCGAGGAACCGCAGCACGAACATGCGGCGGTAGTTCTCGGGAAGCATGGAGATGTAACGGTCGATTTGCGCCCGCTGCTGGGCGTTGATGATGCTCTCCTCTGGGGTCGGTATCGTAGCCTGTGCCGAACCGCACTTGCCGTCGAGCGGCAGGTTGTTGTTGGGATTCAGGGCGTTCGAACGCCGCGAACGGTCGAAATCGACGAACGTGTTTTTGGCAATCGTGCATATCCATGCGCCGAAATCGTAGTCGGGATTGTAGCGGCCTATGTTCAGGAACGCCTTCATGAACGCCTCCTGCATCAGGTCCTCCACGTCGTCGGTGTTGCCCGTGCGCTTGACCAGCATCGCGTATATCGCGTCGCGGTGCCGCGTGAACAGGGAATCGAAAGCGCGTATGTCGCCTTCGACCACCATTCGGGTCAGCATACGGTCGTCGCATGCGTTATAGTCGGTTATCTCCATGCGTTTTTGTTTCTCTTCAACAGCGACAGCCGTATGTACGC
>CAZESW010000024.1:0-11297 GCA_964514795.1 uncultured Alistipes sp. | reverse complement strand
CGAACACCTTCGCGCCGTTGATACGCGGAGTCGCGGCAGGTTTCGGAGTCAGAATGTACGCCGAGAGGTCGGGCACCTCGACTTCGGGACGGTCGGCAGCGGACGGCTGTGCGTTCTGCTGTGCGGCACAAGACATAGCCCCTGCCAGATACGCGCACATGAGCAGTGCGCATGCTTTACGGATAGTGTTTTTGTTCATTTTATGTTTGGTTTTAGTGATTTCACATTTTTCGAAAGTTAGCGATAAATATCGTTTCTACAAAGTTTTCATGTCGAATTCTCCCCATACGCCCTTATAATTGCGGCGGACGGACGACTCCGTGTACGGTCCGCGACGTCCCGTGCGGTCTACGGCGCGCACCTCGAACGGAGCGGCGGGGTCGGCGAGCCTGCCCTTGTAAAGGTGGTCGTATCTGCCGTTCAGATTGTCGCCGCCATATACCTCGGCGAGCCAGTAGGCCGCCCACCAGTCGTACTCCCTGAACCGAACCATGTCGCACACCTTCATTCCGTTCTGCCATAGGGACACATCCCAGTCGTCGTACTCGATATTCCAGATGTTGGCAATCACATAACCCGACAGACCGTAGTTATAGTTGTGGGCATTGGGTTTGGAAGTCATATTGACATTGACATGCGGGTCGTAGAAGGTGTAGTCGCCCTCGTACAGTCGCATCTGCATGTCGGCATCGCAATTCGTGCCCTTGTAACGCCACGTATCGAGGTGTGCGCCGTCGAACTCGTAGACGCCGTAGCCGTTCGGTGTTCCGTCCTTGCAGAATGTCGCATGCCAGAACGCTCCGCAACATGCGCCGTGGATATGTTCGGGGACGCTCTTTCCGTTCACGGAATGAATATAGTTGTAATTATAGTGGGTATGCCCTATCATCAGATGCGCTTCGGCGAACTCCGAGAGCAGTTCCAGCGTCTTCTGACGATAACGTTTGTCGGAGTGGCAGTGGCTTCCTCCTCCGCGGAACGGCGCGTGGCAGCACAACACGACGGCTTTGGACCCGGGTACGAACGAAAGGTCGCTGCGCAGCCACTCGAACTGCCAGTCGTAGAATCCGATTGCGAACTCCATATCCTCGCCGTTGTCGGGTTTCTCGCCGTGAAGGATATTGTCCATCACGACGATGTGCACGTCGCCTCGGTCGAACGAGTAGTTCTGGGGACCGAAATATTTGTTGAAATTATCGACGCTCTTCCAGTAGGTCGTCGTGATGTTGCGGTCGGACTCGTTCAGGTGGTCGTGGTTGCCCATGCACTGAAAGAACACCGTCTCCCGATTCGCCATCGAGGCCTTCATCTTGTTCCACAGGTCGGTCTTGTTGTTGTCGGTAATATCGCCCAGCGTAACCGCATAGACGTTGTCGTACATCCGTGCCGTAGCGTCGATATCGGGTATCGACTCCTCGCGGAACCGGGCCACGCTGCGGTCGTTGCGGCACTGAGGGTCGGCGACGCACAGGAGGGCGAACCGCTCCTCCCTGCCCCCGGGAAGCGGCGAGAGAGCAAAATCGCGGCGGCAGACCTTTGCCGACATGTCGATTCGCTTGTAGAACGCGGGATGATTGTCGGCTCCGACGGGTACGGCATACTCCGCAGGCACGGTAACCGATACGCAGCAGGCATGGCTTCTCTCGCGAACGAGCTGATAGACGCCGGCCGCATCGGTGCGCGTGCAGGAAAATCCGTCGCTGACGACCACGCCGGGAATGCCTCTGCCCGTCGAGGCGTCGGCAACCAGACCGCACAGCGTCGTTTCGGCGGCTATGACGGTACCGGCAATCACGTCGGTCGATTCGCCGGAGTGCGACGGAGCGTCGGGTTCGGGGCTGTCGCTGCCGCAACCGGTCACGAGCATCAGCATCAGTAGCGGAAGGAAAAGCAGTCTTTTCATGGTTTCGGAACCGGCAGGCGACGGACAGCGAGCGTCCGCCGCACTACCGGAAATTCATTTAGTATTCCACTTCGTAGGCATAGAGTTCGGCAATCGCAGCCGTATCGCGCGTCGCATTCTTGTTGGAAGAGTCGGTAATCACAACTCGCAGATAGCGGGCGGCAGTCTCCTCGAAATCGTAGCGGAACGGGCCTGCATTCTTGTTGTCGTCGGCAAGGTCGGTGATATAGTCGAACGAAGCGACCTTCGTCCAGGTCTCCTTATCCTCCGACACCTCGAAATAACCAGCCATAAGGTCGGCATAGTTATATCGGCGCATCAGGCCTACTCCCGAGAGCGGATGCACCTCGCCGAAATCCCATACGAACACGAACGGACAGTGGAATGCGGCTTCGTCGCCCAGCGTCTCGTCGCAGTCGGTCTTCGACTTGTTGTATGCCGCCTCCCAGCGGGTCTGGGCATCGTCGTCGAGCATATTGTAGTGGCTGCTTATATTGTCGTGCCACGAGTTCGAGTAGTCGAGCGTCCACACTGAGCGGTCGAGAGGACGGGTGAGCAAATCCTGCTTGATATACATGATATACAACCGGTTGTCGGGATTTATCGCATAACCGGAAGAATTGCTGGCGAGCAGCACCGGAATGGCGAAATTGCGGTTGTCGGGAATCTTGGAAGGGTCTACGCGCAGCGTAACGCCGATTTCGGACACTCCCGCCGGCAGACGGCAGTCGCATTCGAGCGAGAACACCTCGGACGGAGCAATCCTGAACTTGGTGCCGTACTGGGCATTGTAGTCGTCGAGCACCGCCTGCGTCGTATCGAACGTCACGTCGCAGTCGGACGGATTCTCGAACGGCATCGACACGGTGAACTCACGTGTCCAGACCTTCGGCGACTGTTCTTCCAGTTTCAACTCCTCGACATGGTTCTCGCAGAAGAAAATCTCCGATTTCACCATCACGGGGCGGACAAGTATCGACGCCTTGTCGCCGTTCACCGCGATGTTCGACGAAAGGCTGAGCGCCAGCACGAAGTCGTGGCCGGTGCCGAGCGACACTATGTCCGGGTCGAAGTCTATCGCGACGGCGGCGCAGCGCTCCTTGTCGGAGAGCGCGAAGACATTGCGGTCGATAGCGTAATACTCCTCCGGCAGCATGCGGTAGGATGTGCCGTTGGCGGCATTGTACGCCTCCACGACCGCCTCATCGACGGCGACGGTCACATCGGCGGCTACATCGAAGTATCCGCTGCGGTAGATGTTCGCCCTGAACGACGGTTCGCGGTCGAGGTCGTAGTAGCGCGCCTGCTGAAATCCGCTGTTCACGAAATAGACGAACGGTTCGGTGAGATTGTCGTTGCGGTTGTTCTCGCATGCCGGCATCAGCCACACCAGCACGACGGCGAACACGGTAAATATCTTTTTCATAAGATTCGTCATTTATTGGTTTACCACTGATAGTTTTGAGTCAGATTGTTCAGTCTGTCCACCTCGGACTGGTGGAACGGGAACAGATAATCGCGGTCGTTGAACACACGCGCGCTCGGCGTATTGCCGCCGTCGTGCAGAATGACTGTACGTTTCCAGAAGTCGCTGTCTTCGGAGTGGGAACGCGCCGAAATGTTCATTCCGTAGACGTTGCCCGCGTCCTCCCTGCCGGCAATCATGAGCGTGCGCGTATCGAAATAGCGGTGGTTCTCGAAGTTGAGTTCAATCATTCGTTCGCGGATAATCAGTTCGTTCATCCTCGCGACATCGTTCACCGCCTCGGGATAGACCTCCTCGATGTCGGGAACGCCCGCACGACGGCGTATGCGGTTCAGCACCTGCGTAACATCGCCCGCCACACGCTCCTCGCAGTTGTTGGCGGCTTCGGCATAGTCGAGCAGAATCTCGGCATAGCGGAACAGCGGCCACGTAATCGCAATCCACGACGGTCCCGACGTACCGGCAGATTTGCTGTCGAAGGTGATGTCCTGGAACTTGAACGGCAGATAGCCCGTAACCGAATAGTTGGTCTGCGTGCCGTCGATTCCCGGACCCGAGTTGCCGCCCGTATAGAGTTGTATCTCGTCGAGTTTGTTCGGGCCGCCAATCCAGTTCAGACCGCTCCAATAGACGGACATGTAGAAACGCGGTTCGCGGTTGAGATACATTTTGAACGTCGATTTGGTCTGGCCCAGAATCGGGTGAGTGAAATCGGCGAAACCCGACTCGGTATATCCCGACTTGTCGTCCACAATCGGTTTGCCGTCGTTGAGATAGCCCGTAATCGGATAGCGTCCGTTGCTCATGGCGAAGGCATCAACGAGTTTCTGCGTTACCGACACTCCGCCGTAGGCACGACCGCCGACGGCACGCGGAATGGTCGCCACGCGCCAGTTGTAGGAGTGGTGCTGCATGGCGAATATCATCTCCTTGTTCCAACGGTCGATGAAGACCTTGTGCCAACTCTCGTAGGGAGCATTGTCATTCTCGCCGACAATCTCGTAGACGCCCAAATCCATGACCGCCTTGGCGGCATCGGCGGCCAACTGCCACTTCGCCGGGTCGTACTCGGTCGGGAAGAGGTTCTTGCCGTAGAAGTTCTTCATGGAGGCGTACATCGGATTGCCGTTGAACAGCGGACGGGCGGAATAGAGCAGCAGACGCGCCTTGACGGCGAGAGCGGCACCCTTCGTGGCACGGCCGTACCATACTGCCGGTTGTTCCAACGGCAAATCGTAGGCTGCGGCATCGAGTTCGTCGCACACGTAATCGACGCACTCGTCCCATGTGCTGCGGTCGAGTTCGCGCAATGCAGGGTCGGTAAAGTCGGCAGCCGACTCGCCGAGCAGAATCACGGGACCGTACTGGCGCATCAGGCAGAAATAGTAGTATGCGCGCAGGAATCTCGCCTCGGCAATCCACTCCGACACCTCGGACGGCGAGAGTTCGGGACAGCGGCCGACGTTGGCTATGAAATACGAAGCCTCGCGGATTCCCTTATAGTAGTTGTCGTAGGTCTCGTCGGAATATACCGCCGACGACACCTGCCATGTACTGTTGTTCATCAGTCGGTATCCGCGGCCCGTGAATGCGCAGGCGCACTCGTCGGACGCCGGTTCGAAATAGTTCTTCTGACCCGAGTTGTCGGTTTCGTTGTTCGTCCAACTGTAAACATTGGTGAGATAGCGGAACGTGGTCTCGCGCTTCTCGAATATGTTCTTGGATGTTTTCGGCTCGTCGGGCTGGCGGTCGAGGTAGGAGTCGCAGCCGACAGCGAAGAGCGAAAGCAGCAATATTGCATGTATCTTTTTCATGATTTCTGTTTTTTACCGTTAGAATACGATTGTTACGCCGAGATTGTAGACGCGGTTGTTGGGATAGTTGGCCGCTCCGGTCTGCAAATCAGGGTCCCAGAGTTTGAACCGGCTGAACGTAACCAGATTGACGCCCGACAGATAGATGCGCAGTTTGTCGATGCTCGCCTTGGACAGGATGCGCTTGGGCAGCGTGTAACCTATTTCGGCATTTTTCAGACGCATATAGTTGCCGCTGACCATCCAGTAGGTCGATATGCGGTTGTTGTTCTCGTTGGCGCCGATAGTCAGACGCGGATACTTCGCATTCGGATTGTCGGGCGTCCAGTAGTTGCCCCACAGGTCGGAATAGACGTTGGCATTTCGCGACTTGCTCGCGCTGAACGGCTGTGTCTGCTCGGTATTGGTGAAGAAATTGACGTTGCCGACGCCCTGGAAGAAGAGCGACAGGTCGAAGCCCTTCCAGCGCACCGAAGCGCCGAATCCGTAGACAATCTCCGGCACGTCGGGATAGCCTATCGGCTTGCGGTCGTACTGGTTCACCACGCCGTCGCCGTTGATGTCGAGATACTTGATGTCGCCCGGCTTAGTTTCGCCGAACTGCTGTTTCGGCCATGCGTCAATCTCCTCCTGCGACTGGAACAGACCCGCGGCGACCATGCCGAATTTCTGCCAGTTGGACTGACCGATGGTATTCAT
The DNA here is from genome assembly GCA_964514795.1 of uncultured Alistipes sp. Classification (GTDB taxonomy): domain Bacteria; phylum Bacteroidota; class Bacteroidia; order Bacteroidales; family Rikenellaceae; genus Alistipes. The sequence goes on along the minus strand of CAZESW010000024.1, from coordinate 5,395 downwards.
GTAGAGATACTCCCAGTCGGGTTCGTCGTTGTCGATAATCGTATTGTGGGCGTAGGTGAAATTGCCTCGCGCGGTAATATCGACCTCGCCGACGCGCTGGTGGTATTCGAGCGACGCATCGAAGCCCTCGTTGTTCATCTTGCCGACGTTAATCCACGGTTTGGTCGCCAGACCCGCGATAGCCGGAATCGAAGAGGCCTGCAAGAATATGCCGCTGCGCTTCTCGTTGAAGTAATCGACCTGAATCTTCACCTTGCCGAACAGCGACAGGTCGATACCCGCATTGAGTTTGCGGACGGTCTCCCAGCCGACGTTCGGATTCGGCCAGTCGCCCAGAATCAGTCCTTTGTAGGATATGTTCTGCATACCGAAACTGTACGAATTGCCGTCCTTGACGGTCTCGTTGTAGATGAAACGGCGGTTGCCGCCAATCTGGTCGTTGCCGACAAGACCGTAGGACACCTTGAATTTCAGCATGTCGATGACGTCCTTCGCCGGCAGGAAGAATGTCTCCTCCGACATTACCCAGCCGACAGCCACCGACGGGAAGAAACCGAAACGCTTCTTAGGCGAGAAGTTCTCCGAACCGTTGTAGCCGAAATTGGTCTCGATGAAGTAGCGGTTGTCGAAGTCGTAGGTTACACGTCCGGCTATACCCTGATTGCGGTACGGCAGCAGCAGGTCGGAGTCGGACTCGGTCGTGTCGGTGATGTTCTTCTGCGAATGCTGGTAGAGGAACAGTGCGCCGACGGTATGGCGGCCGAACGTGCGCTGATAGTTCACCGACGCTTCGAGATAGACGGTGCGGCGGCTCGACGCCTGCTGTTTGCAGGTCAGGCTCTCCTCGCCGACGACGGTTTCGTTTTTCAGCAGGTTGCCCTCCTCGTCGCGTCCCGTAGCCATGAACTGCTGCGGAGTCTTGATTCGAGACAGATTCTGATAGTTCATCGCATCGAATGCGAATTTCAGATTGGCGGTCAGACCCGGAGTTATCCAGTTGCCGAAATCCTGATTGAGATTGATGGTCGAAGTGGCGGTATTCCAGAACTTCTCGCGGTATCCCTTCTGCGTCAGCAGGACATACGGGCTGTAACCGTCGTTGTCCGCAGGACCGGCGAGCGTACCGTCGGAGTATCGGAGCGGGAATGCGTTCGGAGCGGTCGTCAGCGCGTAGTTCCATATCGACGAGGCGCTGCTGCCCGGTTCGTTCTTGCGCTCGAACGATGTCGCGAGGTTGATGTTGAGTTTGGTATGGCGGAACACCTGCACATCGACGTTGGAGCGGAAGTTGTAGCGCCGGTAGTACAGCGACGTATCGTAGTTCTTCATGTTGTCCACCGCGAACAGACCGTCCTCGTTGTAGAATGCGCCGGAGATGTAGTATTTTGCGATTTCACCGCCGCCGCTGATGCTCAGATTGACCTTTTCGTTATAGGAGTGGTTCTTGTAGAGTTCGTTCAGCCAGTTCACGTTCGGATAGAGGTCGGGGTCCGAGCGGTCGACATATTTCGCCATGTCCGCCGGAGAGTAGACCTCGCGGCCCGAGGCTTCGTTATACATGGTAGCGAACTGCACGGCGTCGAGCATCTCCGGCATACGGGTCGGAGAGAGCAGGCCAGCCTCGACGGAGAGCGACACTTTCGGCTTGCCCATCTGACCGTCGCGGGTGGTAATCATCACGACGCCGTTTGCACCGCGGACACCGTAGATTGCCGTTGCCGAAGCGTCTTTGAGAATCGACATGGAGGAGATGTCGTCCACATTGACCAAATCCATGTCGCGCTCGATACCGTCCACGAGCACGAGCGGCGTTTTGGTCGAACCGAAGGTGCTGATACCGCGAATCCAGAAGTTCGAACCCGCGCCCGGCTCGCCCGAACGCTGCACCGAAACGACACCCGCCAACTGGCCGGCGATGTTGCCCGAGAGTTTCGCCACCGGCGCACGGAGGTCGTCAACCGCGACCGACGATATGGCGCCGACGACGCTCGCCTTCTTCTGCACGCCGTAGCCGACGATTACAACGTCGTCGATAGTCGATGCCGACGCTTTCAGTTCGACGACGATGTTCGTGGCCGACGTATTGAGCGGAAACACCTGCTCCTCGTAGCCGAGGAACGACACGGCGAGAACGGAGTTGGCATCATCGTATTTCAGCGAGAAATTGCCGTCGATGTCGACGGTCGTACCGATTGTGGAGTCCTTTATCCACACCGACGCTCCGATGACGGGCTGTCCGGATTCGGCATCGACGACCTTTCCGGTTATGGTTCTGCCGGACGATTTCGCGGCAGGCTGCCGTGAGGCGGCAGGGCGGGATGTGCGCGGGAGCAGAATGATGTCATTCTGTTTGATTACATAGGTTATCTCCTTGTCGCGCAGTGCGGATTCGAGCAACTCCTCGACGGTGCGTTCGCCGCTGCCGACCGACACCGATATTTCGTTGGGCAGATTGTCCCGCCACGAAACGCGGTAGTCGCTGCCCGCTTCGATGCGCTGAATCAATTGTTTCAATGTCGTAACTCCGGAAGCGTCGATGCGCACCGCCGATGTCTGCGCGGATACACCGAGCACCGAAATACACGACACCAGACATACGACGAACAGTCGCCGCAGCCTGAAATCAGGTAGATTTCGTTTCATTTTGATTTGGTATAAAGGTTAGTAATGTTGGTTCCTGCATCTATTGCCTGATGACTATCCGGTCGCCGTCGCGACTGAACTCCGTGCCAGTCGTCAGGGTTATTATGTCGAGCGAATGGTCGAGCGGATTGTCGCGGCAGACCGTACCCGAGAACCGTATGTCGGCGATACGGTCGTCGGCGAACGAGATGGTGCATCCGTAGACATGTTCGAGCAGACGGAAGACGTTGCGCAGAGGTTCGCTCTCGAACGTGCGGGAGCCGTAAACCTCCATCCGAGCATCGACATCGACAATGTTTATACGGCGGCTGCCGCTGTCGTAGACGACCTTCTGATTGGGCTTGACCGCTATGTCGTGTCCCGCAGAGTGGAAATCTATCGCACCCTCGATAAGCACGGTCTCGACGTTTCGGCAGCCGGAGTACGCCCTGACGTTGAATTTCGTTCCGCGGACGACGATTCGCGCTCCGTCCATATTCACGCAGAAGTCCGCCCCGTTCATCTTCACGACATCGAACAACACCTCGCCGTCGAGTTTCACCTCACGATGATTGTCGGCGAAATCGGACGGAAACGAGATTCGCGAATCGGCTTTGAGTACGGCGACCGAACCGTCGGGCAGGACGACCGTCTTTTCTGCCGCTGAATCGGCGACTATTTCGCAGTATTCCGTATGGCTGCGGGAATAGTAGACGACGGCTCCCGCCGCGGCGAAACTGAGCATGACGACGGCGGCATAGCGCATGGCGCTGCGGGCAGCGACGGCGAACCGGCTGCGGCGACGGTCGGAACGCTCCTTGGCGGCGATACGGCGTTTCAGTTCGGCAAGCGACTTTTCGGGGTCGAGCCGCCGCAGCATGTCGGCACGGTCGCCGAGAAATACGACGAACCAGAGTTGTTCCAGAGTCTTGCGGTTCTCTTCGGAGGCATCGTACCACCGCTCCACGGCGGCAGCCTCGTCGGCAGACAACTTCCCGTCGATAAATGCGAGGAGAACGGCTTCGTTTATGGTAAAATCCTTTTTCATACGTTTCACATTACACATATAATACATTTCACCCGCAAGGATTCCTTGCCGGCGGAGTAAAAAAATGGCGATTATATACAATTTTACACTAAGGTTGTTCCAAAGCCGTATAACCATGCTGGTTCCGACCGAAGTCCCCCGCACAGGCGGGGGATTTAGGGGGTGGGTAACATCTGTATACGCGGCTTTGCCGCGAGAACCGCAACAGTCGGCTATCCGAATACGTTACCTGACTTGGTTTGGTGTAAAGTCGGATATAGTTACCTAAAAACTATCGTATTATGAAAATTATCCGAGCAGGAAAAGCAGCAGCGGCAGATACTCCTTCAACTCGCGGCGAAGGAATTTCATCGTGCTGACCATACGGTTGTCAACCGACTTCGCGGTGATGCCGAGCCGTTCGGCAATCTCCTTGTACGAAAGGTGTTCGACGCGGCTCATGATGAACACTTCGCGCAGGTGGGCGGGCATCTTTTCGAGGGCATCGTCGAGCATCTGCATCAGTTCGCGGCTAAGGTAGAAGTCGGGCGACTCGAAATGCTGCCGCATGTTGGATTCGATGCGGCGGTGTACGCGCGAAAGGACGGCATTGTGGCGGACGCTGTTCACGCACTTGTTGTGGACGATGCGGAAAAGCAGCGATTTGATCGATTTTTCGGGAATGACGGTTTCGCGGTTCTCCCACAGCCACATCATCGTGTCCTGTATGATATTTTCGGACTCCTCCGCCGATACATAGCGCGTGGCATAGAGAAAAAGGCTCTTGTAACAACTCAGATAGAGCGCATCGAAATCCGATTCGTTATCCAGACGAACAGACGGGCATTCCGGCTTGCGGCCGAAGCGAAACATGTTATCTCCGTTCTGCGACATAATACAAATTTATGCAATTTTTCGTATCGACACAACATTTTATTGTATAATACATTTCAGCGGCGCGAATTCCTTGCCGCAGCGTAAAAATTTTACCGCGAACGGCACCGGATTCGGATTATCGGACGCCGCGGAGGAAAATTTGCGGAATGCGGAGCGGGAATCGCAAATATTCACTAACTTTGCGGAAATCAATTTTGAAAACGGTATGACATCGCAATCGCTGCGAGAGAAGATTCTCTCCACCATAGTCGAAAAATCGACGCTCAAACAGCGCGTGTTCGACAATACTTTCGCCGCTTTCGGCGAACTCAAAGACACGCTGCTCGAAATGGCGTCGGAACTCGACGACGCACTCGACGGACGGCTCGACAAGCGCGTAAGGCTCGAATACCGCGACCGCGGAAAGTTCGAGGCGCAACTCCAAATCGCAAACGACCTGCTCATATTCCGCATGCACACCGACGTGTTCGAGTTCGACACCAACCACATAATCTGGCAGAACCAGTATGTGCAGCAGGACCGGGCGAACTCCTATTGCGGAATCATCGACATCTACGATTTTCTGTCGGATTCGTTCAAGTTCAACCGCAACGCCGACGAGGGCTATCTCATCGGCCGCATATTCATCAACCGCGAGCGCAAGTTCTTCATCGAAGGCAAGCGCCAGACCTCGATGCGGGCGATGAACTTCGGCAGGGAGGAGATTTCGCGCGAGACGCTCGTCGCAATTCTCGAAACGGCGATAAACTACGCCATCAACTTCGACCTGCTCACGCCGCCTTACGAAGACAACAAGCGCGTCACGGTCGAGCAGTTCAACACGAAGATGGACAACTCGAAATTCGTAAC
>CAZESW010000023.1:0-11352 GCA_964514795.1 uncultured Alistipes sp. | reverse complement strand
CATCGAGGGTGTCACCTACCGCGAGGAGCGCGACGAGCAGACCGGTCTTTCGGAGCGTGTGATTATCGAGTCCAAAGACCGTAACAAGAACCCGGTTATCAAGATTGTGGATAAGTCGGGCGAGGAGGTCAAGTCGTACAACCTGCCGGTTTCGGCTCACGTCGTAGTCAAGGACAACGCGAAAATTCGCGTCGGAGATATTCTCATCAAGATTCCGCGTGCCGTAGGTAAGAGCGGAGGCGATATCACCGGTGGTCTGCCGCGTGTTACCGAGTTGTTCGAGGCGCGTAATCCGTCGAATCCTGCTATCGTTTCGGAAATCGACGGTGAGGTTACGTTCGGCAAGATCAAGCGCGGTAACCGCGAAATCGTCATCACGTCGAAGACGGGCGAAATCAAGCGTTATCTCGTGCCGCTGTCGCGTCAGATTATCGTTCAGGAGAACGACTACGTCAAGGCGGGTATGCCGCTGTCCGACGGTGCGATTACGCCGAGCGACATTCTGCGCATCCTCGGACCTACGCGCGTTCAGGAGTATATCGTGAACGAGGTTCAGGAGGTCTACCGTATGCAGGGTGTGAAGATTAACGACAAGCACTTCGAGGTTATCGTTCGCCAGATGATGAACAAAGTTCAGATTGAGGATCCGGGAGATTCGCGATTCTTCGAAGACCAGATAGTGGACAAGTGGGAGTTCATGGACGTGAACGATGAACTCTACGACAAGGTTGTCGTAACGTCTGCGGGCGATTCCACGTCGGTTCATGCGGGTCAGATTATCTCGGTTCGCAAACTGCGCGACGAGAACTCGGTTCTCAAACGCCACGACCAGCAGCTCGTCGAGGTGCGTCCTATCGTTCCTGCGACGTCGAATCAGGTGCTGCAAGGTATCACCCGCGCGGCATTGCAGACATCGAGCTTCATCTCGGCAGCATCCTTCCAGGAGACTACGAAGGTGCTCAACGAGGCGGCTATCCAGGCGAAGGTCGATCCGTTGGAGAACCTCAAAGAGAACGTCATCTGCGGACACCTTATCCCTGGCGGTACGGGTCTGCGCGAGTACGACAATCTCGTTGTCGGTCTCAAAGCGGATGTCGAATTCCTCTCGACGAACAAGTAGCGGAATTGCAATATCTTATGAAAATCGGCGGACATCTCGTATGTCCGCCGATTTTTTGCTTTAAGGACTTTATTCTCGACGCGTAATTTTGCACATTCGGATATAATCGCTAACTTTGTAAAGCAGTATATCACAGGGTTGCTCTACAAACGATTGATTGTTATGAAAAAGCTTATTTTCTGCATGCTGGCGATGATGGCATTCATCGGTTGCGGCAAGGATGATGTGAAGATTCCGGACGGAGGATTCAAGGTCGGAGATATGTATGTTTCTAAGAGCAAGCAGGGTGTCGTCGTGCGGGTGAACCCCGATTTGAAATCGGGTCTGATAATATCGTCCTCGGACGCACGGTGCGACTGGAACGAGGCCCGTGAGTGGGTCGGAAATCTCGGAAAAGGGTGGCGAATGCCGACCGACGGCGAATTGCGCGACCTCTATAATGTCAGAGGTACGGTCAATGGCATTCTGCTGGAATACGGAATGTCGATTATCGAAGGCAAGACTTACTGGTCGAATTCCGACGACGGCGATTGTGCCTGGTCGATTTCGATGGCTACCGGCATCAGTATGTATAACTCCAAGGAAGAACCGTATTACGTCCGCGCGGTATCCGAATTTTAGGGACTTTTAAAGTCTTTAAGGACCATGTTATAAGGTGATGAAAACTACTTTCTGCCGAACAGCCAGTTCAGACGTTCGGTAGTGAAACTGTATTCGCAGGTTTGTCTGTGATCCCAGTTGTCCTCAATATCGACTCTGGCTTCGCTGCCAAGTTCGGACAACTCCTCGAAGAAAGATTTTACAGCCTCGATATCTCTTTTGAAATCGTTGCGACCGACAACCGACAATATTCTGGTATTCCGATAATTGTCGGGCGACATCCTCGGCGTGTTGCAGGCAACCGGCATTGCTCCTGCAAAGTATCCGCGGTATGCCGTCAGCATATTCCATACTCCATATCCGCCCATCGAACCTCCGAGTATGTAGACCTTTTTGCCGCCATTGCCCGAATACTTATCCGAGAGCCCTTTGACGGCGGATACCAAATAGCCGGTCCACTGGTATTCATATGGTGCCTGCGGCGCAAGAAATGTTGCATTTATATTGTTGTTTTCAAGATAGTTGTATATGTCATCGACGGCATCTGTCATTAGTTGCGCCTGATTGTCGTCGCCCTGTCCGCTGCCTCCGTGAAGATATATAACTACAATTCCGTCGCAGCCGTTGGTCTTATTTATCTTCGCCTTTCGGTATTGGATGTTGAATCCGCCGAAAGTTTCGATTTCGTAAGAAAACAACTCTTTCTCTTCCTCATTCGGAATAGACTCCGTGCCATCGTTTTTCGGGTATCCGGTGGTACACGATGCTAAAATTGTCAGAAAGAGTATGATTATGAATCTCTTGTTTGCGCCCATGCCTTGTACTGATTATATTTCAATACAAAGTTATATAATTTATTATCAAACTCCAATTCAGAGTTAAGGTTGTTCTTAAAGACCTTATAGTTGCGGAGCATAATACGCTCCGCAACTGACTTTATAGTCGAGGACATTTGTCCTCGGCCGACCTTAAAGCGGCGGCTGAATGCCTGCCGCGTAACCTTAACTACCTATAAAACAGCAAAAAATAACGCCCCACTTTCGTGGAGCGTCTGTTTGCAGTGCCTAAACCTCTTATCTCTTTTAGAGAGCGTTTACATGCAACTGAATTGCGCCTTTGAGGTTAGCAGCCTTGTTCTTGTGGATAATGTTGGTTTTTGCCAACTTGTCCAACATGGCCGTTACCTTCGGAAGCAGAGCCTCTGCCGCGCTCTTGTCAGTCGTGCTGCGCAGAGCCTTAACGGCGTTGCGGGCAGTCTTGTGATAGAGGCGGTTGTGTGCGCGCTTCGTAGCAGTCTGGCGAATTCTCTTCTCCGATGACTTGTGATTTGCCATAATTCTTAATCTTTTATTTTCTTATTTCTTATTCTTCTTAAAACCTCGATTCGCTCGTTTTATCGCAAAATAAAACCGAATGAATCTCGGCGTTGCACGACCTTGGTCGCTTTCGGATGGAGACCGGCTCCGCTCCTCTCTATTTTGTACCCGTCGAACGATTTGCATCGTCGTCTGTGTAGCCCATAGCAGAATCGAACTGCTCTTTCAAGAATGAAAATCTTGCGTCCTAACCGATAGACGAATGGGCCTTACCGCTATCGCTCCCTTGTACGGGGCATTTAGTGGCACAAAGGTAGTGAAATTATGATAATCTGCAAGAGTTTTTACCGAAAAAATGACGATTTGTGCCGAAATATATTGCTTCGCCGCTAAAATCGGGTCGCCGCCGGAATGCCGCCGTTGTCGCTGCGGGTCGGAAATGCCTCATTATTCGATGCCGAACATGCGTTCGAGAATGCCCTGACGTCGGATTTCATCGGTCGGCATCTTGACAATCGAGCGGTTGTCGATTACGGCTATCGAGTCGCAGACGGGCATCGCCGCGTCGAGGTCGTGCGTCGAGAAGAGTATGCACTTGCCCTCGTCGTGCGCCAGTCGTTGCAGAAGCCGGCAGATTTCGAACCGCGTCGGAATGTCGAGGAACGCCGACGGCTCGTCGAGAACGATAATCGGCGTCTGCTGTGCCAGCGCGCGGGCAATCATAATCCGCTGACACTCGCCGTCCGACAGCGTGTCGATGCTGCGTGTGGCGAACGCCTCCATTCCGACCGCACGGAGCGCGTCGGCGACGATTCGACGGTCTACCGCCTGCATCCGTCCTATCCAGTTGGTGTAGGGCGCGCGTCCGATAGCCACTATATCCTCGCAGCGGAGATTGGCGATGCGCACCTTCTCCGTGCCGACGAAACTTATCGTGCGGGCGATTGCTTCGGGCGGCATCGACGCTGCGTTCATGCCGTCGAGCAGCACTTCGCCGCTCTTGGGCGGCTCTATCGCCGTTATGGCCCGCAGCAGCGTGCTTTTGCCTGCACCGTTGCGCCCGACGAGTGCCGTCAGTTCTCCGGCGGCGAACTCCGCCGAACCGTTCTCCATAAGGGTGCGGTCGCCGTATGCAAGCGATATGTCGCGTAATGTAATCATCTGAACAGACTGCGGTTGCGGGTTACTATATAGACGACTATCGGGATTCCCATAAGTGCCGTTACCGAATTTATCGGCAGCGTCAGCCATTTCGCCACGATGTCGCACGAGAGCATCATCGCCGTGCCGATAAGTATCGACGCCGGGACGAGCGTCCGATGGTCTGCCGAGGCGAAAATCATCCGCGCGAGGTGCGGAACGGCAAGACCGACGAAGCCTATTGGGCCGCAGAATGCCGTCACGGTTCCTGCAAGCAGGGTGGTGGAGGCGAAGATTATGCGTCGTGTGCGCGTGATGTTCAGACCCATCGTGCGGGCGTATCTTTCGCCGAGCAGCAGCATATTCATAGGCTTGATGGCTGCCACGGCAAGCGCGATTCCAGCGATTATCGCCGGAGCGATTACGGCGAGTTGTCCGTATGTTACGTCGCCGAGCGACCCCATGGTCCAGACGACGAACGATTTGAGTGCCGCTTCGTTGCTGAGGTACTGCATTATCTCGACCGCCGCACCGATTGCCGACGAGAGCATCATGCCGAGAATCAGAATCACCATTATGTCCTTTATGCGCCGCGACAGCGACATGACGAGAAGCAGTATCGCCGCCGCACCTGCCCATGCCGCACCAGCCATGCCTATCGTCTGCGTCAGCGGGTGTGCGGCGAATCCCAACAGCGGCGCACCGAGCAGGAAAAGGGCGACGCCGAAACTCGCTCCCGCGCTGACTCCCAGAACATAAGGTCCTGCCAGCGGGTTGCGGAACAGCGTCTGCATCTGCAATCCGCTCGCCGACAGTGCCGCTCCTGCGAGAACTGCCATGATTGCCTTTATCAGACGTATGTCGATTATGATGTTGCGCAGCGAAGCGTCCGTTTCGCCGCCCGTAAGAGCCGCTGCAACGTCGCGCAGAGGAATATCGACCGAACCGACGGCGATGTCGGCGACGAACAGCAGGCCGACGGCGACCGTCAGCAGCGAAAAGAGTATTGTGCTTCGTCCGTGCATCGTTTTTTATTCCAGTCGTTTGTAGTAATACAGCGAATCCGTCGGCGGATTGCCGTGCAGAATCTTCGCCAAATCTGCCAGTATCCTGTCCGGAGCGACCGCTCCCGACTCCCAGAAATCGCTGCCGCCGTTCGGGGTCGTGCGTTTGGTATTGTTGTAGACACGTCCGCTGCGAACCGATCTTACGTTGGCGAATTTCGGATTCGTGTGCCGCAGTTCGTCGAGCGAACCGCACTGTCCGACGTTCAGCCATACGTCGGCACCTCCTGCGAGCAGCAGAGCCTGTTCGAGCGAAACGGGAACCGACGATGCCGAATCGTTGGCAGGGTAGACGTATTCGCCACCCGCATCCTCGATAAGACGGACGGAGTAACTGCGGACGGACGGCATGAACCAAGTGTCGCGGTAGGGAGTGTTGAGCATCACCCGCGGACGTGCCGCACCGGATTGCGCTATCGAATCGCGCAGTCGCTCGTAACGGTCGGCGATTTCGGCGAAAACTGCTTCGCCCTCCGTCTGCTTTCCGCATATCGCGGCTATGGCTACGACCCATTCCGCCTTTCCGAGCGGTTCGGGCTCGACGTAGTCGCCTATATATATATAAGGTATTCCGAGTTCGCGCAGTTTCCGGGTCAGAGCCTTGTCCTCTCCGTATACGCCGTAGAGCAGTACGAGGTCGGTGCGCAGGGCAGCGATAGTTTCGAAATTCAGATTCGATTCGTAGCCTATATCCTTGATTCTTCCTTCGGTGACGGCAGCCGCGACGGTCGGATTGGAGATGTAATCCGCACCCGAAACTCCGACTATGCGTCCGCTGTCGCCTGTGGCATCGAACATCGCGACGAAACTCGACGACATGACGGCTACCCGTTCAGCCGGAACATTTACAACCTGTCCGTCGAACCCCTCGGGAGTCTTTTCGCCCTTGGCGAGCAGAAGCAGCGACTGTTCGCAGCCCGATGCTCCCTGCCACGGGTCGTTCACCCGAAGAATGCGGTTGCGGGTGAGCGTCGAATCTGTAAGTATGCGGAATCCTTTGGCATATCGCGGTTCGTATGCCGCGGTTTCTCCGGTTCGGCTTTGTTTGGTTACGGTATTGCATCCTGCCGCGATGACGGCGACAAGGCAGAAGACGACTATTTTCGTAACGGATTTCATCTACGCCTGTTTTTTGTCGAGCAGTATTCGCGCCTGCGAGAGTGCGGCTTCGGTTATCGTGTCGCCCGACAGCATCTTCGCAATCTCCTCGATCCTCTCTTCGGCGGTGAGTTCGCGTATCTGCGTGGTGCTGTTGCTCTTGTAGACGAGGAAATGGCTGTCGCCCTTCGATGCCACCTGCGGCAGATGGGTGATGTCGATTACCTGCATCGACTCCGACAGCGTGCTGATGATGTCGCCGACGGCATTGGCTATGCGTCCCGAAACGCCGGTGTCTATCTCGTCGAAAATGATGGTCGGCAGCGCAAGACGACGTGTCAGAATCGCTTTCAGGGCGAGCATCACGCGCGAAAGTTCTCCGCCCGATGCAATCTTTTCGATTTGGCGAGGTTCGATGTCGGCATTCGCTGAGAACATGAAATCGACGGCGTCGCATCCGTTCGCCGACAGCGCTGTCGGTGTCAGCCGTATCTCCATTCTCGAATCAGCCATACCCACTCCCGCGAGAATCCTTACGACCTCGGCGGCGAATTTCGGCGCGGCCTTCGCTCTCGCGTCGTGCAGTTTGCCTGCAAGAGCCTTCGCACGGCTTTCGCACTCGGCGGTACGGCGTTCGGCTTCGGCGATGGCTTCGTCGCCGTGGACTATCGCGTCGAGTTGGGCGGCGTAGCGATCGCGGATGCCGATAAGTTCGGCGACCGTATCGACACGGTGTTTGCGGCAGAGCGAGTAGAGCGTGTCGAGTCTGTCGTTCACCTTGTCGAGCCGTTCGGGGTCGGACTCTATGCGGTCGGCATCTTCGGCAACCGTTGAATCCATGTCTTTCAGTTCGACGGCTGTCGAGTGCAGCCGTTCGGCGAGTTCCGTCGCCGGAGCGTAGTTGGCCGCTATGTGGCGCAGCGAATTTTCGGCGTCTTTGAGTTGTGTCAGTATGCCGCTGTTATCGTCTTCGAGCATCTGACGTATTCGGCAGAGCGTTTCGCCTATGCGGTCGGCATTCTCCAAAGTCCGCTGTTCGGCTTCCAGCTCCTCCGTTTCGCCGTCGCGCAGCGATGCCGAAACGAGTTCGTCCACCTGATGGCGCAGCCACTGTTCGTCGTCGCGCGACTTGGCGGACTGCGATTTCAGTGCGGCGAGTTCCGTGCGCAGGTGCGACAGTTCGGCGTAGGTGCGCCGGTATTCGTCGGCAATCGTACCGCACTCGGCGATTGTGTCGAGCGCCTTCATGCGGAACTGCTCCGACGATATGATAAGATTCTGATGCTGCGAATGAATATCTATCAGATAGCCGCACAGCTCTTTCAAAAATGCGAGCGGCACGGGCTGGTCGTTCACGTAAGCACGGCTTTTGCCGCTCGGAGATATGATGCGGCGGATGACCGTCTGCGGTTCGCAGTCGATGTCGTTTTCCGCGAAAATCTCCTCCAATGCCAATCCGTCGATGTCGAACTCGCCCTCGATAACGCAGTTGCGCGACGTGTCCTTGATTGCTCCCGCGTCGTTCTTGGCACCGAGCAACAGTCCGAGCGCACCCATAAGGATGGATTTTCCCGCACCCGTTTCGCCCGTGATGATATTCAGATGGCGGTCGAACCGGATTTCGAGGCGGTCTATCAGCGCGTAGTTCTCAACTGTCAGATTGGTAAGCATTTTACTTCTCCTTTTTACTGTCGAAAAATCTTTCGATACGGTCGGCGATGCGCTCCGCAACTTCGCTCTTGCGCATCAGAGGCAGCTCCTCCTTGCCCTCCGTGTCGATGAAGGTAACTTTGTTGGTATCGACTCTGAATCCCGCGCCCTTGTCCTGCAACGAATTGAGTACGATGAAATCGAATCCCTTGCGGCGCAGTTTGTCACAGGCGTTCGCTTCGGCATCGTGGCTTTCTAGTGCGAAACCGACGAGCATCCGACCCTCTTTCGTCCGTCCGAGTTCGGCGGCAATGTCCTTGGTGCGGCGCAGACGCAGCGTCAGGTCGTCGTCGCCCTTTTTCAGTTTGCGGTCGGAGACCTCGCATGGCGTATAATCGGCGACGGCGGCGCACATAACAGCTCCGTCGGCATCGGCGAACCGTTCGGTCGTCGCGCGGTACATATCTTCCGCCGACACGACATCTACGCGCTCCACACCCTGCGGAGTCGGCAGCGTAGTGCGTCCGCTTACGAGCGTGACTTCGGCACCTCGTGCGGCGAGTTCGCCCGCTATCGCATAACCCATCTTGCCCGTCGAGTGGTTCGAAATGAATCTGACGGGGTCGATTGCCTCGATGGTCGCGCCGGCCGTAACTATCAGACGGCGACCTGCGAGGCTACTCTTTTTTTTTTCGGAAAGGAGGTCGTCCACGAACCGTACTATCGCTTCGGGTTCCGCCATACGGCCTTTGCCCGACAAACCGCTTGCCAGCTCGCCCTCCGGAGAGTCGATGACGGCGGCTCCGCGCGAACGGAGTATGTCGAGATTCGCCTGTGTCGCCGGATGTGCGAACATGTCGCAGTCCATGGCGGGAGCGATGACGGTGCGGCAGCGTGCCGACAGATAGGTCGTGAGCAGAAGATTGTCGGCGATGCCGTATGCCATTTTGGCGATGGTGTTCGCCGTGGCAGGGGCGATAAGGTAGCAGTCCGCCCATTCGCCCATCGAAATGTGGGAGTGCCAGTCGCCGTTCTCGGGATTGTAGAACTCGACGGCGATAGGATTCTTGGACAGAGTGGCCATTGTAACCGGCGTTATGAACTCCTTGGCGGTGGGTGTCATCACGACCTTGACTTCCACGCCTGCCGTTTTCAGAAGACGACAAAGCATAGCCGCCTTATATGCCGCTATGCTGCCGGTTATACCCAATAGAATATGTTTTCCCTTCAACATGATTCCGTATCGTTTTGCCGTCCGTCCGACATGGCGGGCCCGCGACGGCATTTTTGTTGCGGGAACGACTATTTGGCGTCGCCCTCGCGGAAATATATTTCGTCGTCGAGAAACTCCTCGGTAGCGATTATCGCAGGCTTCGGAAGACGCTCGTAGAAACGCGAGATTTCTATCTGCTCGCGGTTTTCGAAAGTCTCCTCCATGGTGTCGGTAGGCGACGAGAAATCGGCGAGTTTGCGGTTCAGTTCCGCTTTCAGTTCCGATGCGATTTGGTTTGCACGACGCGAGATGATGTTGATGCTCTTGTAAACGTTGCCGGTTTCGTGGTCGAAATCGACGAGTTTGCGCGTTACCGTGTTGTTCGGAATGTTCTTCTTGATTTCCATTTCTTATTGTTGTTTTTCTATATTGTTTTTGTCGATGTAATTCTTTGCCTCCCTGGCGTAACGTTCCAACTCCTTGACGTGCTTCGACTCCGGAAACTCCTCGATGAACGAGTAGTACGAGTCGAGCAGCGAAAGATAGCGGTCGGCCTGCTTCGACTCGACCGAATCGTGGGCAAGACGGTAGTTCGACACCACGATGTAGTACATTATGTCCTCGCGGTGAGCGGTGTTGGCGTAGTTCTTCAACGCATTCTTGAACGCTACCACCGCCGATTTGTACTTGCGGATTTTGAAATAGGTGTAGGCGTTGAGGAAATTCTTCTCGTGCAGACGCAGCGTCAGTTCGTCTATCAGCTGTTTGAACGTCTCGACGCGCGACGACTCGGGATAACGCTCGACGAACTCGGTCAGTGACACGATGGCCTGTGCCGTCAGGGTCTGGTCGCGGGTCGGGCCCGGTGCGAGATAGTAGTGGCAGAGCGCGTACATGCCCTCGGCATCCTCGATGAAGATACTGCGGCCGAACTTGCGGCGGAACTCGTCGAACATCTCCGATGCGTCGTGATAATCGCGGTGCTTGAATTTGCTTCGTGCGCAGAAGAACGCTATCGAATCCTCGCGTTCGCTGCCGATAAAGTAGCCCTGGCACGCCTCGAACAATCCTGCGGCGCGGTTCCACTTCTCCTCGTTGTAGTATTTGAGCGCAGTGCTGTATATGAGTTCAGGGTCGCCGCTCTTGGCGATTCTGCTCGTTCCGGCGCATGCACAGAACAGTATCGCGACCATTGCAATTACGGTCGCTGCCGCATAAATTCTCTTCATTGCCAATATCTTTCTCACTTCGACAGACTATAATCGCACAAAGTTACATAATATTTAACGAATTCGCAAAACATTTATTGCTTTAAGGCCGTTAAAGACCTTGAAGACCCTAACGGCCTTAAATACTTTGCTGTCAAAACTATCTCCTTTCCAATCCTCCGTGGGCGAGCAGCCACTCGGCAATCTGTATTGCGTTGAGTGCCGCACCCTTTTTTATCTGGTCGGCTACGCACCAGAATGCAAGTCCGTTAGGCGCCGTGATGTCGGTTCGGATACGGCCCACGTATACAGGCTCTTTTCCTGCGATGAACAGCGGCATCGGATAGCGCTTCTGCTGCGGTTCGTCGATAACCACGATTCCCTCCGCGGCTTCGAATGCCGCCCGTGCCTCGGCAGGCGTAACGGGACGTTCGGTCTCGACCCAGATGCTCTCCGAGTGCGCACGCATGACCGGAACGCGCACGCATGTCGCCGAAACCTCGATGTCGGAGTGCATGATTTTGCGCGTCTCGTTGTACATCTTCATCTCCTCTTTGGTGTAGTCGTTGTCGGTGAAGATGTCGATATGCGGAATGACGTTGTAGGCGAGCTGGTAGGCGAATTTCTCGACGTGCGGTTCCTTTCCTGCGGCGAGTTCGGCGTGCTGCTGTTCGAGTTCCGCCATTGCCGACGCTCCCGCACCGCTTGCCGACTGGTAGGTGGATACCCTCACGCGGCGGATGTGCGAAATCTTCTCTATCGCATTGAGTGCCACGACCATCTGAATCGTGGTGCAGTTGGGATTGGCGATTATCCTGCGCGGAGCATTGAGCGCATCTGCGGCATTGACCTCAGGAACGACCAGAGGCACGTCCGCATCCATGCGGAAACAGCTCGAATTGTCAATCATCAGCGTTCCGTGTTTGGTTATCGTTTCGGCGAA
>CAZESW010000022.1:0-11381 GCA_964514795.1 uncultured Alistipes sp. | reverse complement strand
CTTGGCGTTCTGAATCAGGATGCGCAGACGGGTGTTGCCCGAAGGGTCGGCGCCTCCTGCCTTTACGGCGATTTCAATCTCCTTGCCGAGTTTGGTGAATGTACGCGCCATGTGTCCCCAACGCTTCATTTTTCGCGCTTTGCGATATTCGAATGCTCTTCCCATATTATTAGTATTTTATTGATTTTCGCTTTTGTTTGCGCAAAATTATAAAAACTCCGCGAAAATCGAAAAAAAGCAAAGAAAATTCTGTCGCTTTCCTGTGCGGTATGCCTCAAACGTGCCTCCGCAATGTTGCAATCTCTCGAAAATTATTTACCTTTGCCGCCGAAAATTGAAACGACGATGGAAAAGGAGATTGAACTGGCTCTCGAAACTCTGCGCAAAGGCGGTCTGATACTCTATCCGACCGATACCGTTTGGGGTATCGGCTGCGATGCGACGAATGCCGGCGCGGTGGCACGCATATACGCGCTCAAACGGAGCGAGAACAAACATGCGATGCTCGTGCTGTGCGAGTCGGCGGATATGGTCGTCCGCTATGTGAACAAAGCCCCGGGCATAGCCTTCGAGGTGATGGAGATGGCGACGAAACCGCTGACACTGATACTGCCGGGTGCGGGAGGTCTTGCCGAAAACCTTATTCCGGAGGAGAAGACCCTCGGCGTGAGGGTTCCCGACCACGAATTCTGCCGCAAACTGTTGCGCAAGTTCGGTCGTCCGATAGTTTCGACCTCGGCTAATATTTCGGGCGAGCCGACGCCGAAGAATCTCGCCGAAGTGTCGCGCGAGATTATCGACGGTGTGGATATGGTCGTCAATCCGCGTTTCCAGGGCAAGCCGACCGGCAAGGCGAGTTCGATAATAGCTTTCGGCGAAGGCGGAGAGGTGAAGATAATAAGAGATTAGAGAGTTATGCCTACGATAGTAACACATATACAGAAGCGTTTTTCGGACGCCGACATGTTTCAGCATATCAACAATGCCGTACAGCAGACCTATTTCGACCTCGGCAAGATAGAATTTCTCCACGATGTTCTCTCGCTCGACGAGGCATTCGACCGCGTGTCGCTGATTACGGTGTCGGTCGTGAACAATTTCTACCGTCAGATTCGGCAGGAGAACGACATCGAGGTGCGGACAACGGTGCGCAAGGTCGGCAACAAGAGCGTAACGCTGTTTCAGCAGATTATCGACCGTGCCGACGGCGAACCTATGAGCGACAGCCTGACGACGATGGTCGCGTTCGACACGAAAGACCAGATTTCCGTTCCGGTGAGTGCCGAATGGCGCGACAAGCTGCTCGGATAAAGTGGCGAAAATATAAAGTAACTTAGGGTATATAAGGTTAATAAGGTGTTTAATGTCGCCGAAGATTCAGGAATCATTAAGTTTCTTAAATACTTTAATGCGGCAGGCTAAAAAGCCTGCCGCTTACCTTAATCACCTTATAACCTATTCCCGCCAATCACTCGCAAAAGTCTCCCTGCTTCATCCCTTTTTCCTCAGTCCGTGTTCGGCGGCAAGACGCTCCATCATCGCATGGGCGGCTTCGTACTCGTTCGGAATCTCGCCGTCGAGAATGGCGTTCTTGATAATCTCCTTTATCTCGCCGATGATGTTGCACGGCGGAATGTCGTATTCGCGCATGATTATGTCGCCCGTTATCGGCGGCTGGAAATTGCGGATGCGGTCGCGCTCCTCCAAATCCTTCATCTTGCGCCGCACGAGTTCGAAATTCGCCAGATAGCGTTTCACTTTCGCGTCTATGCCCGACGTGATGTCGGCTTCGCACAGCGTCATTAGCGATTCAATGTCGTCGCCCGCCTCGAAAAGCAGCCGGCGGACGGCTGAATCCGTAACGAGGTCTTCCGAAAGGATTATCGGGCGCAGATGCAGGAAAACGAGTTTCTGCACGAATTTCATGTGTTCGTTCATCGGCAGTTTAATGCGGCGGAATATCGCCGGCACCATCTTCGAACCGAGCACTTCGTGTCCGTGGAACGACCAGCCGATTTTCGGGTCGTAGGATTTCGTCAGCGGTTTCGCGATGTCGTGCATCACGGCTGCCCAGCGCAGCCAAAGGTCGTCGCTGCGGCGCGCCACGTTGTCGAGAACTTTGAGCGTGTGGCGGAAATTGTCCTTGTGGGCATGGTTCCCGCGCCGCTCGACGCCGCACAGATTGTGCATCTCGGGAAATATGAGTTCCAGCAGTCCCGTGAGTTCGAGCAGGTCGAAACCCATCGACGGCACTGGCGAGGCCACGATTTTGTTCAGTTCGGTAACTATGCGCTCTTTCGACACTATGCGTATGCGTTCGCGGTTGCGCTTGATTGCGTCGAATGTTTCGGGCGCGAGGTCGAAGCCCAGTTGCGCCGCGAATCTGATGCCGCGCATCATTCGCAGCGGGTCGTCGGAGAACGTTATGTCGGGGTCGCACGGGGTGCGGATTATGCACTCCTCCAAGTCGTACATCCCGTCGAACGGGTCTACGAGTTCGCCGAATGTGGCACCGTTGAGCGACCACGCCATGGCGTTTATCGTGAAATCGCGGCGACGCTGGTCGTCCTCTATCGTTCCGTCCTCGACGTGCGGTTTGCGCGAATCGGGCGAGTAGGACTCCTTGCGCGCTCCGACGAATTCGACCTCCAAACCGTCGGCACGGAGCATCGCCGTTCCGAAAGTCTTGAATACCGAAACTTTCGTGCGCAACTCCCTGCCGAGTGCCTCGGCTATCTCGATGCCGCTGCCCACGACCACTACGTCGATGTCGGTACATTTGCGGCGGAGATAATGGTCGCGGACGTAACCGCCGATGACGAACGCCTGTACGCCGCGTTCGTCTACAAGACGCGATATACGGCTGAAAACAGGCAGGGACAGTGGTGCGAAAGCCATACTCTATCCGATGATTTTCATTTCGCGGCGATACATCTGCACCGTGTTTTCCAGCCCGTAGTAGAGCGCGTCGCTGATGAGCGCGTGACCAATCGAAGCCTCGTCGCACCACGGAATGCGCTCGACGAAGTAGCGCAGGTTGGCGAGCGAGAGGTCGTGTCCCGCATTGAGTCCGAGTCCGCATTCGTGGGCTTTCCCGGCAGCCGCGACGTAAGGCGCTATGGCTTGTTCGCGGTCGGCTGCATAGCCGCTCGCGTATGCTTCGGTGTATAGTTCGACGCGGTCCGCACCGCACTCCTTCGCACCTTCGACCATTTCGGGTATCGGGTCTACGAATATCGAGACGCGGATTCCCGCGGCGTGGAACGTTTCGCACATTCGCGTCAGAAAGGCGCGGTTTTCGATTGTGTTCCAGCCCGCATTCGACGTTACGGCATCGGGAGCGTCGGGCACGAGCGTAACCTGTGCGGGACGTACCTCGGTTACGAGTTCGACGAAACTGTCGATAGGGTTGCCCTCGATGTTGAGTTCGGTCGAGATTGCGCGTTTGAGATTGCGTACGTCGTCGTAGCGTATGTGGCGGGCATCGGGACGCGGATGCACGGTGATTCCGTCGGCTCCGAAACGCTCGATTGCCAGCGCGGCCTTCACCACGTCGGGCAGATTGCCGCCGCGTGAGTTGCGGATAACGGCAATCTTATTTATATTGACACTTAACTTTGTCATAAAATAGTTATATTTGCGTTGTAAAGTTAATAATTTTCGGAACACGCCAGATGAAAATCATACTTTTTTCTCGTCCGAAGGTCGGACACCGCGCCGAGGACATCAACGAAATATTCGCTTCCGTCGAGCGTTTCGGTTTCGATTTCTCCGTAAACCGCGAGTTCGCCGAGGCGGTGCGTTCGCTTACGGGACGCGAGATTCCGGCGCACCTGCAATACGGCGACCGTGTGGAACCGCCGCAGGGTGAAGCCGTTATGGTGTGCTACGGCGGCGACGGAACGCTGCTCGAAGGCGTCCGTCGGCTCGACGGTGCGGAGGTCCCACTCGTCGGCATCAATTCGGGACGGTTGGGATTTCTGGCTCTCGCCTCCCGCAGCGAAATAGGCAATGTGTTCCATGCGATAGCCGAGGGTAAAATCCATTGCGAATCGCGGGCGATGCTCCGAATCGACGGCGTGTTCGACGGTTCGCGGCAGTCGATGTATGCGCTCAACGAGGTTTCGGTGCAGCGACTCGGCGCGACGATGATTGCGACCGATGCGGCAATCGACGGCGAACATGTATCGACCTACAACGGCGACGGAATAATAATCGCCACTCCGACCGGCTCGACGGCCTATTCGCTGAGTGCCGGAGGCCCGATAATCGCGCCGACGTGCCGCAGTCTGCTCCTGACGCCGCTTTCGCCCCACAATCTGACTATGCGGCCGATAGTTATGGCGGATTCGAGCGAGATTTCGATACGGGTGCACACCCGCGGAAACGCAGCCTCGATTTCTATCGACAACCGCACGTGGGAGATTGGCGACGGAGCGGGATTCACGGTGTGTCTGGCGGAAAGAAGAATTTCTTTGGCGGTTCCGCACAATATATCTTTTTACGACACGTTACGGGATAAGATGATGTGGGGAATCGACGTCAGATAGTGCGAAATGTCGAATATCCTGCCCGAAATGTCGTATTGTCAGAAAAAAGTGATATATTTGCGAGTTATATGAATAGTTCTGAAAACATACCGGTTCACGTCGCCATCATTATGGACGGTAACGGCCGTTGGGCGAAGCTCCACGGCAAGGAGCGTTACGAGGGTCATATCGAGGGCGTGAAATCCGTCAAGGAGTGCATCAAGGCTGCACTTCGCAACGGAGTGCGCTACCTGACGCTCTATGCCTTCTCGACCGAAAACTGGGGCCGTCCGGCGGAGGAGGTGAACGCGCTGATGGAACTTTTCTGCAAGAGCGTGATGGACGAGACGCCCGAACTTGTCGAACAGGGCGTGTGTGTGCGGATGATTGGCCGGCGCGACAGATTCTCGGAAAAGGTGTGCGGACATCTTGCTAAAATCGAGAACGAAACCGCGGCGGGCGAACGGCTTACGCTCCTGCTGGCATTCGACTATTCGTCCCGCGACGAGATTGCGACGGCTGTCCGCCGTATCGCCGGACGTGTGGCGGCGGGGGAGTTGAAGCCGGAGGATATTTCGGAAACCACCGTGGCGGAGTCGCTCTACACGGCGGGTGTTCCCGACCCCGACTTCATCATCCGTACCAGCGGAGAGTGCAGGTTGAGCAATTTCCTACTGTGGCAGGCTTCGTATGCGGAGATGTATTTCCCGCAGACCATGTGGCCCGATTTCACGCAGGAGGAGTTCGACAAGGCTTTGGAGGTGTTCGCAACGCGCGAACGCCGCTACGGCAAATTGTAAAGATTGGATAACGAGCCTTTTCGTCAGGCCGGGTGCAAGATTGTGCCGAGGCGGGAAAAGGTGCATGATAATGAAATAATTGTAAATAGTTTCGATGAAGCATTTATTGAGGGTATCACTGTTGATGACGGCGGCCGTACTGCTGCTGTCGTCCGATGTTTATGCGCAAGCCCGCAGCGAATCGGGTGCGCAGGATGCGACTGTGCAGCAGGATGCCGACAAGAAACCTCAAAAGGATAAGAATCGCAGGAAGAAGGCTGATGAGCCGCAGACAAAAGAGCAGACCGAAGAGCAGTCCGCAGCAACGGAGAACGCCGAACCGGAGACGCCGAAACCTGCCGCGCCGGTGGACCAGACGCTGAACGACGATTTCGTCATGCCGGAGAATCCGCAGCACCTTTCGGAGAAGGAGCGTCGGCAGTACTATCTGCGCAATGTCAATATCCACGGCGTCAAATTCCTGAACCACGATATTCTGCGTTCGGCTTCGGGTCTGGTTCCGGGCGATTCGATATACCTGCCGAGTTCGTTCATTCAGAACGCAATCAACCGTCTGTGGTCGCAGCGCTATTTCTCGGATATTCAAATCGGAGCGAATATCGAGGGCGACAGCGTCGATTTGGAGGTTATGCTCAAAGAGCGTCCGCGCGTGGTGAACTGGGCGATTACGGGTGTGTCGAAGGGTAAGTCGAAAGACCTGCTCGAAGAACTGAAACTCAAACGCGGTCACGAACTGTCGGACTACATCGTCGATAAGAATACGAAACTCATCAAACAGCATTTCGGCAACAAGGGTTTCCGCAACTGCGAGGTCGATGTGAAAATCGAACCCGACACGGTTATCCCGCAGGGTGTGAACGTTACGTTCGACGTGAAGAAGAACGCCCGTGTGCGTGTCGGCGAAATCACCTTCTCGGGCAACGACAATTTCAAGGAGAGCCGTCTGCGCCGCACCTTCAAGAAGACCCACAAGACGAGCATCATGTTCTGGCAGAACACCAAGTTCAACGAACCCGATTTCGACAACGACAAGGAGCTGCTCATCGACTTCTACAACTCGAAGGGCTACCGCAACGCCAATGTCGTTTCGGATTCGGTGTATGTGATAAACGACAAGCGTTTAGGCATCCATATCAATCTCGAAGAGGGCAACAAATACTATATCCGCAACGTGTCGTGGGTAGGCAATTCGCGCTACGATACGGAGGACCTCCAACGCATGTTCGCCGTGAACAAGGGCGACGTCTACGACAAGAAGTCGATGCACAAGCGTCTGGGTGTCGGCAAGGAGCAGAATCCGGACGATATGTCGGTTTCGTCGCTCTATCAGAACGACGGTTACCTGATGTCGCAAATCGAACCTGCCGAAATCATCGTCGGCAAGGATTCGCTCGACCTCGAAATCAAGATTTTCGAAGGAAAGCAGTTCACAATCAATAACGTCGGCATCACGGGCAACAACCGTGTGGACGACGAGGTTATCCGCCGCGAACTCTATACCCGTCCGGGCGAACTTTACAACCGTGCGATGCTGATGCAGACCATCCGTACTCTCGCCGGAATGCAGCACTTCAACGAGGAGGCGATTATGCCTGACATAAAGCCTGTTTCGAACGAACTGGTGGACATCAACTGGCCGCTCGAAGAGAAGGCGTCCGACCAGTTCAACATCGCTGCCGGCTGGGGTTCGGGAACGTTCGTGGGTTCGGTCGGAATCACGCTCAACAACCTCTCGATTCGCAATTTCTTCAAGAAAAACGCGTGGAAACCTTACCCGATGGGTCAGAACCAGCGTCTTTCGATTTCGGGTCAGACCAACGGTACTTATTACAAAGCGTTGTCGCTTAGTTTCTCCGACCCTTGGCTGGGCGGACGCAAGCCGAACTCGCTCACCGTCTCGGGACACATTTCGGAGAACAACAACGCCTATTATATATGGCAGAAGGCGACCGCCTATTTCCGTTCCTACGGTCTGGCTGTCGGACTCGGCAAGCGTCTTTCGTGGCCCGACCCTTATTTCTCGCTCTATGCTGAGCTGGCATACCAGCGTTACGGTCTGAAAGGCTACGATTCGTTCATCATGAAGAACGGTAATGCGAACATGCTGTCGCTGCGTGTGGCTATCGAGCGCAACTCGACCGACCAGCCGATATATCCCCGCCGCGGTTCGAACATCTCGGCATCGTTACAGATAACTCCTCCGTTCTCGGCTATGGACGGCAGGAACTACGCCGACCCGACGCTCAGCGACCAGCAGCGTTACAAGTGGATAGAGTTCCACAAGTGGCAGTTCAAGGCGCAGTGGTTCCAAGCCCTCACGTCGAACAACAACCTCGTGCTCATGGCGAAGGCCGAAATGGGATTCCTCGGACACTACAACAAGAACAAGGTGTCGCCGTTCGAACGATTCCAAGTCGGTGGCGACGGTATGTCGGGATATAATATTTACGGTGTGGACATCATCTCGCTGCGCGGTTACGAAGACGGCGACCTCGACCCTGTTGGCAGCTCCTATTCGGTCGCTTACAACAAATATACGCTCGAATTGCGTTACCCGATTATCCTCAAACCGTCGTCGCAGATTTATGTGCTCGGATTCCTCGAAGGAGGTAACGGATTCTCGTCGTGGAAGGACTTCTCGCCGTTCAAGCTCAAACGTTCGGCGGGTGTCGGCGTACGACTCTATCTGCCTATCGTCGGTATGCTCGGCATCGACTGGGGATGGGGATTCGATGCTCCGGCAGGCGAAACCAAACGCAGCGGAAGCCAGTTCCACTTCGTCATCGGTCAGAACTTCTAACCCGTGCCGCAGTTCACGAATTGTTGTTTGGCAATATATTTGATTCGGTACAGTCAGTTAATATAAACCGTTACCAACAAAGAGAAAAGATTATGAAACGTTTGATTTTGACAGCAGCCATCGTTCTGGCAAGTGCGGGAATGGCATTCGCGCAGAAATATATCGTCGTGGACAGCGAGAAGATTTTCAAGTCCATTGCCGAGTACAACGAAGCGATAAAGACGCTCGATTCGCTGTCCGAGAAGTATCAGGAGGTAGTGGATGCCAAGTTCAAGGACGTGGAGAATCTCTACAACACCTACGTTTCGCAGAAAGCGTCGCTCTCCGCCTCTACCCGCAATGCCTACGAGCAACAGATTCTGTCGCAGGAGAAGGCTGCAACCGAGTACCAGCAGTCGGTGTTCGGCAACGACGGCGTAATCATGAAAAAGCGCATCGAACTTATCCAACCGATACAGAGCCGCGTATTTTCGGCTATCGAGAAATACGCCAAGGAGAACGGCTGCGACATGGTGCTCGACATAGCATCCAATCCGTCGGTGCTTTTCTACTCCGATGCCGTGAACCATACGGATGCGGTCATCGATATTCTGAAAAAATAAAAATCAAATAATTTAATATCGTAACACAAATGAAAAGATTTATCAAACTAACCCTCGCAGTGGCGATGGCAATGATTTCCACCTCGCTCTACGCACAGAAACTTGCACGAATCAACATGCAGGAAATAGTTTTCGTTATGCCGGAGTTCAAGGAGATGCAGAGCAATCTCGAAGCATTCGGCAAGGATTTGCAGGAGCAGTTGGAGCAGATTCAGGTGGAGTTCAACAATAAGGCTGCCGATTTCCAGAAGAATCAGGCTACCATGGCCGAGTCGGTGAAGCAGTTTAAGCAGCAGGAGTTGGAACAGTTGCAGAACCGCTATATGGAGTTCCAGCGCGTTGCGCAAAACGACATACAGAACAAGCAGAACGAGCTGTTCGAGCCAGTACAAAAGAAGGCTATGGATGCAGTGAACAAAGTTGCCAAGGCCGGCGGTTATGCGGCTGTATTCGACACTTCGATAGGAAGTCTCGTATTCTACGACGAAACGATGCTTACCGACCTTGCACCTGCCGTTAAGGCTGAGCTCGGTATCAAGGACGAGCCGGCTGCGAAATAACGGTGCGGCACGTGATAACAGGTAATCTGCTTCGTGGTTTTCGATATTTCGGCTCGGTCATTTACGCTGAGTAAACTCCCTCGCCGAAAATCTCAACGCCTTGCATCTGCGAAACAGTTTGAATTTTATTTCGGTTTCTTTGAGATTCTTTTCGGTATATTTCTTTTCCGGCTTCTTGAAAATAGCCCGCTATTATCTGCGAATCCGGAAAAGGAATCTATTCAAAAATTACATTTCAAATAACCTCGAATAAAATTCAAATTGTTTCTTACCCGTTCTGACGCACCGCAGCAATCCGCAAATCATGGCGGTGCATGATAACTGGCAATTATTAAAACAGGCTGTGTCTTATTTGACACAGCCTGTTTCCTTTAAGAATCTTAAAGACCCTAAGGACTTTAAAGACTCTAATCTCTTTACTTCCTATCTCCCGAAAATGTCGTTGAGCAGTTTCGCAAGACGGTAGCCGGCTATGCGAATCTGATTCTCTGCCAACGGCGTAAATTCGTTGAGATACGGTACGCGCTGCAACTCCGCACCTGCCTTGTAAGCGTGAACGGGATACGAACGGCGCGCCGAGTCCTCCGCCCAGTCGTAAGGCGTTCCGGCGACGGTTTCGGCTATCTGTTTCTTGTCCCAGGTGTCGAGCAGTCTTGCCGTGTCGCTGAACGAAAACGGATTGCGACGGGTGAAAACCTCCTCGTCCCAGAATGTGTGGTACTTGACGTTGCGGTTGTCGAAATGTACCTTGTACTTGCCTATGGACATGTCCTCCGGATTGTAGTGGATGTGCTCCGGACAGTGCATGTCGCCTACGAGGTGCACTATCATTATTATGCGGTGCATTATCGCCGAGTCGGTCAGTCCCTTCGGATTGCGCAGGTCTTTGGCGTACTCTTCGATGAAATGGACGCAGTTCTTGACGTAGCGTCCGTTGTCGTTGAATCCGCGGAACGGCTTGAAATCCTTGTCCACCTCGAACGTGTGCGGATAGACGTTCACACGTTTGCCGCCGCCGACAGGGTCGAATCCGAAATCGACGAGCCATTCGGCACGGTAGTAATCGGGATGCGTGGCGTAATTGACAATCGACTCCCTGCCGAAGTATTTCGCCAGCTTCTTCTTGGCCTTCGGCGTGAGATTGTTCTCTGCGATTTTGGCTACGGTCGTATGACCAGGGATGCCCCATGCGAAAGCGCTGTTCACGGCGAACAGCGCTCCCATGGCGATTAATAAGAGTCGTTTCATGACTATTTCTTGCTTTTCTGCAACTCCTTCAACTCTTTCTTCCAGACGTCGTACTTGTCGCAGATTTCGCCGTCGAGCAGTTTCTGCCACTCCTCCGGATGATATTTCTGTACGAAGTAGCGCGGACGGTTCTCGTCGAGACGCGAATCGTCGAGTTCACGCGTCAGACGGTCCTCGATACCGGCGTCGTAGTTCTTGCTGTTCCAGTCGTCCATGTATTCGCGCATACGGTTGAGCACAGGCAGCATTTCGGGCTTCGACGCGATGTTGTTCACGCAGTAAGGGTCTACGGTGTAGTCGTACAGCTCCTCGACAGGCTTCGAGTCGGCGAGGAACAGCAGCTGTGTCGCGTTGAGCTTGTTCTCCGCTTTCAGACGGCGCATGATGTGCAGGGCAGGACGATAGAGATCCATATAAATATGGTGCTGGTCGTACGGGTCCTGCGGGAAGTAGTTGCGGATGTAGATATAGCGGTCGTCGTTCACGCCGCGGATGCACTCCATAACCTCGTCCCAGTTGTCGCGGGCGGTGTAGACATATTCGTGTCCGTCCTTGCTCTCGGCGTTGAAGACGTTGAGCGGTTTGCCCTGATAGTACGATGGCTGCTCGATGCCCGCAAGATGCAGAATGGATGCCGTGATGTCGAGTTCGCTCACGAGGTCGTTCACTACGGCGTGTTCGATGCCCTTGCCCCAGACAATCATCGGCACTCGCGTACCCTCGTCGTAGAGGAATCCCTTGGCGCGGATGTCGGCGCGTCCGTTGTCGGCGATGAAAATTACTATGGTGTTGTCTTTGAGATTGCTCTCCTCCAACTTCTTCATCAGGATTCCGACTTCGTT
>CAZESW010000021.1:4816-11440 GCA_964514795.1 uncultured Alistipes sp. | reverse complement strand
CCTCAAAAACCGGCTGATAAAGACCATCAAGCGCCGTTACAGCAACCCGAGCCAGGTTCGTTTCGACTCGCCGCGTCAGATTATGCAGATTACGAGCCGCCTGAAACCGGAGGTGCTGACAATCGGATTCGCACGCCGTTTCGCGACGTACAAGCGCGCATATCTGCTCTTCACGAACCTCGAACGTCTGTCGGCCATCGTGAACAACAAGGAGCATCCGGTGCAGTTCATCTTCGCCGGCAAGGCCCACCCGAACGACAAGCCGGGTCAGGATTTGATAAAGCGCATCGTCGAGGTTTCGTCGATGCCGGAGTTCGTGGGCAAGATTATATTCCTGCAAAACTACGATATGGAACTCGCCCGCCGCATGGTACAGGGCGTGGACGTATGGCTCAACACGCCGACCCGTCCGCTCGAAGCCTCGGGTACGTCGGGCGAAAAGTGCGTGATGAACGGCGTGATGCAGTTCTCGGTGCTCGACGGCTGGTGGGTCGAGGGCTACAAAGAGGATGCAGGCTGGATGCTGCCTATGGAGCAGACGTTCGCCGACAAGAGCCATCAGGACGAACTCGACGCCGAGATGATTTACTCGACCATCGAGGAGCAGATTGTGCCGAAATACTATTCGCGCAATGAAATGGGCGTTCCGACCGCATGGGTCGCGTCGGTTAAGAAGTGCGTCGCCGACATCGCGTCGAACTTCACTACGAACCGCATGCTCACCGACTACGAGGAGCGTTTCTACAACAAACTCGCGGCCCGCAAGCACGAGATGGTTGCCGACAACTATATCCTCGCACGCGAGGTTGCCGCATGGAAGCGCAAGGTTTCCGCCGCATGGGACGACGTGAAGGTGCTCGATGTTCAGCGCGCACGCATCGACAACGAGGCGATGCTCGTCGGCGCAGCCTACCATTTCGAGGTTACGCTCGACCTCGCGGGTCTTTCGCCGGAGGATATCGGCGTGGAACTCGTCGTCGCGAAACCGATAGTCGCAGCCGAGCCTGCCAATGTCGATTATTCGCTTGCGCTTACGCAGACGAAGGTCGAGGGTGACAAGGCGACGTATTCGCTCGAATATGTTCCGAACCGCACCGGAATCTTCGATGTAGCGCTGCGTATCTATCCGAAGAATCCGCGTCTGCCGCACCGCATGGACTTCGCCCTCGTGAAGTGGGCGTAGCCATTCGCTCTCTGTTTGTGCGCGCCGCCAGACATGGCGCGCACAAACTTAATGTCCTTATTTTTTGAGAATCGTGCGCCGAAAAGTCGCTGGAGATAATAAATAAGGTCTGATGTTTGATAAATTTTATGCTATCGGCGGGATTTTTCGCAAATTTTTATTATCTTTACGGTAGCAGATGCAAAAAATCATTATTGACAATATGCCGGGACTTACTTTTGACAAACGGGAGCTGGGTAATTTGGAATATTCGCTCCAACGCGAAATGCTGGCGACAGACCGTCGGGGCGGCTATATGAGTACTACGATAGTCGGCTGCAATACGCGAAAATATCACGGACTGATAGTCGCGCCTATCGACAGCACGGACAATACCTATGTATTATTGTCGTCGCTCGACGAAACCATCGTGCAGCACGACCAGTCGTTCAATCTGGCGCTGCACCGTTATCGCGGAACCTACGAACCGCGCGGACATAAATACATAACCGATTTCGGTTATACGCCTACGCCGACCATCACCTATCGCGTAGGAGGAGTCATACTCCGCAAGGAGCTGCTGTGGATTCACAAGCGCACCCATCTGATGATTCGCTATACGCTGGTGGATGCCCACTCCGAAACCACGCTGCGCCTGCGTCCGTTCCTCGCGTTCCGTAACAAACACGAACTGTCGAAAGCGAACATGTACGCCAACGTGCGCTCGTATCCGGTGAAAAACGGCGTCAAGAACCGCCTTTACGACGGATTCCCGTGGCTCTACATGCAGTTGAGCAAGGATGATTCGACGTTCGTGCCCGCTCCGGACTGGTACTACGATTTCGAGTATCAGAAGGAGATTGAACGCGGCTACGAGGGTCACGAGGACCTGCTCACGACGGGATATTTCGAGATGAAAATCCGCAAGGGCGAGAGCGTCATCTTCTCGGCTTCGGTCGATGAAATGGCTTCGGGCGAGGAGATTTGCTCGGCATACGAAACGTCCATCGCACGACGCACCCACAAGATAGATTTCCTCAGTTGCCTCCACCATTCGGCGCGCCAGTTCATCATCCGTCGTCCGGGCGACCGTACGGAGGTCGTGGCGGGCTATCCGTGGTACGGTACGGGTGACCGCACGACATTCATTTCGCTGCCGGGTCTGACGCTCGAACAGGGCTACAAGGAGGACTGCATGGCTGTGCTCGACACTATGGTCGGCGACATGCGCAACGGCGATTTCGCGGGTTCGGCATCCGCCGAGGTCGCTGCCGATGCTCCGCTGTGGTTCTTCTGGACTTTGCAGCAACTGGAACGCCATATCGGCGCTAAAATGCTGTGGGAGAAGTACGGCGAAGCGATGAAAAACATCCTGACGGCTTACCGCCGCGGATTCTTCGGCGGCTGCGTCGCTCTCCACGACAACGGCCTTATATGGGCGTCGCGAGAGGGATATGCGCTTACGTGGATGAACTATATAAAGGACGGTGTGCAGATGACACGCCGCGAGGGTTATGCCGTCGAGGTGAACGCTCTGTGGTACAACGCCGTTTCGTATACCGTCGCCCTCGCATCGAAGATGGGCGACAAGGAGTTCGTTTCGGTGTGGAAGGGCCTGCCGGCACTGACGAAAAAGTCGTTCCTCGAACTCTTCACCATCGAGGGCGAAGGCTATCTCGCCGACTATACCGACGGACGGACGCAGAACAAATCGGTGCGCTGCAACCAGATTGTCGCATGCGGTCTCGACTATACGATGCTCGACGACGAACAGCGTGTGAACGTTATGACGGTTGCCCGCAAACACCTGCTCACGCCTGAGGGACTGCGCTCGCTCTCGCCGCAGGACGAACTGTTCGAGTCGCAGTACAAGGAAAACCCTATCGAGCGCGAGGCTGCGAGCCGCAACGGTGCGGTATGGGTATGGCCTTTGATATTCTATGTGCAGTGCGGAATATCGCTCGGAGGCGAGCTGTTCCTGCCGAGGGCAAAGGAGATACTGGCGAATTTCGACGACGACATACAGTACAACTGTATCGGTTCGATAGCCGAATATTACGACCCGAATCCTCCGTTCGCACCGCGCGGTGCGATTTCGCAGGCTTCGAGCGTCGGAGGACTGCTCTACATAAAGGACCTTATCGACCGCAGCGAGTCGAAACAGAAGCGCGGACGGAAGGCGGAGACAGGAAAAACAAGTGTGAAAAACAATAAAAAAAGCAAATAAGATGAGGGTTTTGATGTTCGGATGGGAGTTTCCTCCCCATATCGCAGGCGGTCTGGGAACGGCATGCTACGGTATGACACGCGGATTGGCGCGCAACGGCGTCGAAGTAACGTTCGTCATGCCGCGAGCTTACGGCGACGAGGACAAACGGTTCGTCAAGGTCGTTAATGCGAGCGATGTCGAAGCGGTATTCGGCAAGGTCGATGCCGATTCGGCGGACATAATCGAGAAGATGTCGTTCATTCACATCGACTCCAATCTCGTTCCTTATCTTTCGCCGGAGGATTACGCGACGTACCACGACGAGTTCGTCAAGACTGGCGAGCGCCACTGGGAAACGACCGACGCATGGAGCCAGCGTTACACTTTCTCCGGAAAATACGGTGCCAACCTTATGGAGGAGGTCGCACGTTACGCTATCGTGGCGGCGCAGGTCGCCAAGGATCTGGAAGGACAGTTCGATGTCATTCACGCCCACGACTGGCTGACCTATTTCGCCGGTATCGCCGCCAAACGCGTGTCGGGCAAACCGCTGGTCGTTCACATGCACGCGACGGAGTACGACCGTTCGGGCGAGAATATCAACACGCAGACCTACGCTATCGAACGTGCCGGAATGCACGCCGCCGACCGCGTAATCGCGGTGTCGAACCTGACGCGCAATATCGTTATAGAGAAATACGGCGTTCCTGCCGAGAAGGTGGTTGCGGTGCACAATGCGGTGCGCTTCGCCGAGAAGGAGACCGCGGCTCCCGAACGCGGAGTGAGTGACAAAATCATAACTTTCCTTGGTCGAATCACCTATCAGAAAGGCCCCGACTACTTCGTCGAGGCTGCCGCGAAGGTACTCAAACGTGTGCCGAACGTGCGTTTCGTCATGGCGGGTTCGGGCGATATGATGAACCACGTAATCCGCCGTGTTGCGCGACTGGGTATCGCCGACCGTTTCCACTTCACGGGATTCCTGCGCGGAGAGGATGTACACCGCATGTTCCAGTTGTCGGACGTCTATGTGATGCCGTCGGTTTCGGAGCCGTTCGGAATCTCGCCGCTCGAAGCGATGCGGTCGAATGTGCCGGTCATCATCTCGAAGCAGAGCGGTGTGGCCGAGGTGCTCGACTATGCAGTGAAGGTCGATTATTGGGATGTGGACGCTATGGCGGACGCAATGTATGCCCTCATTACCTATCCCGCACTGGCTTCGATGTTCTCGAAAAAGGGTCTCGAAGAGGTTACGTCGCTCAAATGGAACGATGCGGCGGCAAAGATAAAACGCGTTTACGAGGATGCGGTGGCCGCTGCCGCGAAATAATGCACGAACGGATTGATAAATAATAAAATACAATGATATGAAAACAGTTTGTTTATATTTTCAGGTTCATCAGCCGTGGCGATTGAAAACCTACCGTTTCTTCAACATCGGCAAAGACCACAACTATCTCGACGATTTGACAAATCGTGCGATTATGCAGAAAATCGCCCGCGAGTGCTATCTGCCGATGAACGCCCTGTTCCTGAAAGTCATCAAGGAGAGCAAGGGTGCGTTCCGCTGCTCGTTCTCGCTGACGGGAACGGTCGTGGAGCAGTTCCGCATGTACGCTCCGGAGGTTCTCGATTCGTTCCGTGCGCTTGTCGATACGGGTTGTGTCGAACTGCTCGGCGAAACCTATTCGCATTCTCTCGCCGCTCTGTCGTCGAAAGAGGATTTCGCGGAGCAGGTGAAGGCGCATTCGGCGATGCTCAAACGCGAATTCGGCGTTAAACCGAAGGCATTCCGCAATACGGAGTTGATTTACTCCGACGAAATCGGCGAGATGGTCGGTGAAATGGGATTCAAGACGATGCTTGCCGAGGGTGCTAAACACGTTCTCGGCTGGAAATCCCCCGATTTCGTATATGCCGGTGCGGGCGACCAGAGCCTGCGTCTGCTGCTGCGCAACTATAAACTCTCGGACGACATCGCGTTCCGCTTCTCCAATCAGGGTTGGTGCGAGTATCCGCTGACCGCCGACAAATTCGCCGGCTGGCTGTCGCAGGAGAACGGCGAGGTGGTTAATCTGTTCATGGACTACGAGACGTTCGGTGAACATCAGAAGGCTTCGACGGGTATTTTCGACTTCATGAAGAGTCTGCCGAAAGCGATACTCAAACGCGGCGACCTCGAATTCGCAACCGTGTCGGAGGCTGCCGCCAAACATCAGCCCGTTGCGGTTCTCCACTGCCCTCACGTCATGTCGTGGGCGGACGAGGAGCGCGATATTACGGCCTGGCTCGGCAACGACCTCCAAAACGAGGCGTTCGGCAAACTCTATTCGCTGAAAGAGAAGGTGCGCTCGCTGCGCAATCAGGATTTCGATTACGTCTGGAATTTCTTGCAGACATCCGACCACTTCTACTATATGGCGACCAAATGGCTGTCCGACGGCGATGTTCACTCCTATTTTAACCCTTACGGTTCGTCCTACGAGGCGTTCATCAACTATATGAACGTATTCTCCGACTTCGAAATCGAGGTGGACAAGGCTCTCGCCGCGAAGAAGAAGCGGAAACCGGTCGTAGCAAAAGCATAATCCGGCGCGTCATAGCAGGCAATCTGCCGTTATTTACCAAAAAAGGCTGACTTCTTCAAGTCAGCCTTTTTTGGTAAAGTCCTTAAAGTCTTTAATGTCCTTAATGTCTTTAAGGTCGAAAATCCTTAAAACTTTTTGCGCGGTTTGAGTGTCGTGTTTCCCTCGCCGATAACCTCGGCATTGCGGAGCCTGGCTGCGGCTTTCTTCATGTGCGGCATAGTCTTGGCTGCCGAGAGCGAAAGCGGTACCGATGCGACCGCCTGGTCTTTGGTTACCTCGATTTTGTAGCGCGACGGAATGCCTGCGACGCCATCCTTGTCGAATGCAACGGTCGCGGCTTGGAGTTTGGTGCCCCAATCCATGTAATAGCCTATCTGCGTCTTGTTTACGTTCGACGACGACATCAGCCACTGCGTCAGGTTGCTGTCCGACAGACTGTCGAGCGAACTCGTAGTCGCTGCGAAGTACCATTTCGACGCCGATGCGTTCGGCGACATGAGGAACGTTATCACCGCCTTGCCCTTGTAGTTGCCGCCGTACATGTCTCCATCCTCGATTATATACTGCATCGCCACGGCAGCATCGCTGCCCGATTCGAGTTTTTCGGTCGTGAACTCCTCCTTGAATACGCGGGTCGTCGCGCCGTTGTCGAATCCGAAGCAGTA
>CAZESW010000021.1:0-4716 GCA_964514795.1 uncultured Alistipes sp. | reverse complement strand
TTCACTCCGAACACGATGGCCACATACTCGCTGCTGCCGACGAGAGGTTTGTATTGCAGGTCGTTCACCACGTCGAGATTCTGCTTGCCGCTGAACAGATAAGGCGATGTCGCCCAGTCGATGCCGCCGCTGCTCTCGTCGTCGATAAGCAGACCCGCGAGTTCGTCGAGCGAATAGCGGTCGAGAACCGAGGAGCGGCAGATACCTATATAATATCTCGTCGCGTCGGAAGTCGGCACGACTCCGATTTTCATCGATGTCGCCGTTACGTCCGATACCGAAAGTTCGAACCGGCAGTCGTCGGTCGCCGCGAAAGGCGAGGTCTTGAACTCCTTCTTCGCCAACGGTGCGGTAGGGTTGCCCTGATTGTCGAGTCCGAATGCGAACAGAACGTATTCGGTGCCTGGAACAAGGCTGTTTTTCTGCTCTGCAATGTCGCCCGCCGAGATGAAGTCGTCGTAAGAATAGTCGTATCCCTGCATGGCGAATATGTAAATTGCCTGCTCGATATATTCGATGTTCTGCGCTACGGTCTTGTCGTCGCCGCCCCATTTTTCGTAGGTCGCCTTGGTTACGATGTCGTAGAAGAAGGTCGCTGTCTTGTCGCTCGGCGTAACGAGAAGCGTTGCGCCCGACTGTCCTACGTCGGCGACATTAACGGTGAGAGAGAACTCTGTCTTGACGGTGGCATCGGTCTTGACGAGCATTTTCTCGACTTTGCTCGTCTCGATGCCGTCCGTACCCAGTCCGTAGGCGTAGAAATAGTACTCCGTTTCGGGCGTCAGTCGCGAATAGGCCATCGTGCAGTCACCCTTGCGCTGATATCTGGCGATGATTTCGGCGATGGTCGTGTCTGTCGCGGTCGCCTCGTCCTCGAAAAATATCATGTCGTCAGCCAGCAAATCGGCATCCGTGCCGAGTTCGGTATCGTAGTAGGATTTGGTGATTACGAATGCGACGTACGGCTGCGTCTTGTCCGATGGCACGCATTTGACCGAGAAGCCCGTGTCGCTCTTCTCCTTGACGGAGAGGGCGAACGTCAGCCCCTTTTCGGGTTCGGGTTCCGGCTGCGGCTCGGGAGGAGAGGTCGTTTCGCAGCCCGACAGCATTACTGCCGCCGTCAGCGGCAGTAATGCATGCAGTATGTGCTTGATTTTCATCATTGCCTGTTAGAACTTGCGTACGGCACGGACGAAGTTGTCGCCCTCCGGATTCGTCTTGAAATCTCCGTAGGAGTGTCCGCTGCTGGTACCGCCGAAGAAACAGATTACCTCCGCCTCCGGTGCGGATTCGCCTTCGGTGGACGACCAGTACCAGTCATACGC
This sequence comes from uncultured Alistipes sp., assembly GCA_964514795.1. Taxonomy (GTDB): domain Bacteria; phylum Bacteroidota; class Bacteroidia; order Bacteroidales; family Rikenellaceae; genus Alistipes. The sequence goes on along the minus strand of CAZESW010000021.1, from coordinate 3,391 downwards.
GCTGTCCATTATCGCTTTGCCGCCGTTGGCCGTGATTATCGGGTTGAGGATGCTTGCCTTGGTAACCCATTCGATACCCTCGGTTACCGCCGGCATGTACCAGCCCTTGCCGAGGTCGGTGCACCACTTTGCGGCAGGGTGATATTCCAGACCTACCTCCTTGATTCGGTCGGTGTTCACCTCGCCGTCATCTTCGCTGTTGGCGTTGCAGTTGAGTTCTCGCGTGCCCCAAAGTACGACTCCCGACTCTGCGAGCGATACCACCTTGCCGGCAGTGCCGCCGTCGGTGAGCCAGAATACGATACCCTTTACGCCGTCGAATTCGAGAACCTGACCGATTTCATAACCCTGCTTTACTGTCAGTCCGCATTGGCCTTCGAATACCTTGTCGCCTGCCGTGAGTTTGGCGGTGATGGTCGCAGTGCCGAGAGCAACTGCGGTAACCGTACCGTCGGCAACCGTGGCTACCGAAGTGTCGGACGATTCCCATACGAGCGTGCGTCCGGTCGCAGGAAAAACGTTCGCTTCGAGAGTCATGGTCTTGCCCAGTGCGAGTGATGCGGTAACCTTGTCGAGCGTGATTACAGGATTCTGAACCGTTACGGCGCAACTCTCGCCGAACGTGCGTCCTTCGAGCGTCACGGATGCAGTAACCGTAGCGTTTCCTGCCGAAACGGCGGTGATTACACCGTCGGCGACCTTAACTATCGCTTCGTCGGACGACTGCCAGTCGAGCGAAATCCCCCCCCCGAGAGCCGGAACGACGGTCGCCGTGATGGTCATGGTGTCGCCCGTGCCGATAACTGCCGACATCGTGTCGAGCGTAACGGTCGGAATCTCGATAACCGAAATCTTGCACGAACCTTCGAAATGTCCGGCGGCGCAGTTCAGAGCGGCCGTTACGGTCGCTTCGCCTGTCGATTTGGCGGTTACGACGCCCGCTTCGTCCACCTCGGCGATTGCATCGTCGGACGAAATCCAGATAAGTTCCATGTTGGTCGCAGGCGTGATTTCCGCTTTCAACGTATGGGTGTCGCCGACGAACAACGTTACTTCCGACGGGTCGATTTCCACATTGTAGACGATTGGTTCGTCCGTTTTTTCTTCGCAACCGACAAGTGCGGCGATTGCGAACAGCGAGAACAATAGTTTTTTCATTGTAATATTAAGTTTAATGTAAATTCAATACTAACCTTCGGTGCAAAGATAGGAAAAATTTGGTAAAGGTATTTATCCCTTAAAGACTTTAAGGCCGTCAGCGATACTAAGGACGTTTCTCTCTTGCCGAAAATTTACTACCTTTGCAATAATAAAACTCTTTGACTCATGAGAAGAATTGCAGTTCTGTTAGTTTCGCTCGCATTCGCGCTGTCGGCCGCTGCCGACGAGGGAATGTGGCTTCCGTCGCTTATTTCGTCGCGTATCAAGGATATGCGCAGCAAAGGTTTCCGTCTCACCGCCGACGACATCTACTCCGTAAACAAGGCGTCGCTCAAAGATGCCGTCGTGCTGTTCGGCAGAGGATGCACGGGCGAAATCGTGTCGCAGCAGGGTTTGCTGCTCACGAATCACCATTGCGGCTACGGCAGCATTCAGAAACTGTCGTCGGTAGACCGCGATTTGCTGACCTACGGATTCTGGGCGAAATCGCAGTCCGAGGAACTCCCGTGCGAGGGTCTGACGGTTAGCATTCTCGTGAGCATGGATGACGTTACGTCCCGCGTCGTGGCGGGCGAAACGCCTGCCGACATTGCGAAGCAGGCGACCGACAAGTCGAAGGGTTTGCGCGCCAATGTCGAGCGGATGTATTACGGCAATCAGTACTTTCTGTTCGTCTACAAGGAGTTCCGCGACGTGCGTCTGGTCGGCACTCCGCCGTCGGCAATCGGCAAGTTCGGCGGCGACACCGACAACTGGATGTGGCCCCGCCACACGGGCGATTTCTCGATTTTCCGAATCTATGCCGGTGCCGACAACGAACCGGCGGACTATTCGCCCGAGAACAGACCGTACGTTCCGAAGCGCAGTTTCCCGATTTCGACCAAGGGCGTTCGCGAGGGCGATTTCACGATGATATACGGCTTCCCGGGCAACACGCAGCAGTATGTTCTGTCGGATGCCGTCGAATATACCCTGCGCGATAGCGACCCGATGAAAATTGCACTGCGTACCGCGCGTCTCGACATCATCTCGGCGGCACAGGCTGCCGACCCTGCGGTGCGAATCAAATATGCGGCGAAGCATGCGTCGATTGCCAATGCGTGGAAAAAGTGGCAGGGCGAAGTGCTCGGACTCGCGCGACTGGGTACGGTCGAGCGCAAACGCGACTACGAACGCCGTTTCGCTGTGTGGGCAGCCGACAGACCCGAATATGCCGCGCTTCTCGACTCGATGCACGCCTCCTATTCGCGGGTTCGCGACCTCTATTTCATGGGCGAACTCTTTGCCGAGAGCATCAACTCCATCGAACTCGTTTCGTTCGTCCGTCAGGTGTGGACTGCGTCGAAACGTTATAAGAGCGACGATGCCGTGTTCGCACGCGCGAGCCGTAATTTCTATAAGGATTACGAGCCGACGGTAGACCGCGCCGTGGCGAAACGGCTGCTCGCCGAGTTCATCGATCGTATGCCGCAGTCCGAAATCCCCGCGGGACTGACTGCCAAAATCGGCGAATACGGTTCGGCGGACGGCTATATCGACTATATTTTCGACCATTCGCGCTATGTCTGCGCCGACGGATTCACGCCCGACACGACGGGCGACCCGGCGATTGAATTCTACGACATTTTCGCCGACATCGTGAAGCGCGTAGGCAAATATCGGGTGCGCAATTTGAGCGATGTCGAAGAGATAAGCCGCTGGTACAAACCATATTTGCAGGCTCTGCGCGAGTTCGACCCGAAGCGCGCGTTCTTCCCCGACGCCAACCTGACGCTGCGTGTCGCGTATGGCGGCGTAGCGGGCTACGAGTATGCCGACGGCGAATACCATCTGCCGTTCACGACGCTCGACGGCGTGATTGCGAAGGACAATCCGGAAATTTACGACTACAACGTGCCGCAGGCCCTGCGCGACCTCTACGACGCGAAGGATTACGGACGCTGGGGCATCGATACGCCGTCGGGACGCAGTGTGCCGGTCTGCTTCCTCGCGACGAATCAGACGACGGGCGGCAATTCGGGCTCGCCGATAATCAACGGCCGCGGCGAACTGGTCGGAATCAATTTCGACCGCACATGGCGTTCGACGATGAGCGACATGGCGTTCGACCCGACGATATGCCGTAATATTTCGGTCGATATACGCTACGTTCTGTTCCTTGTCGAGCGTCTCGGCGGTGCCGGCTACCTGCTCGACGAGATGGATTTGAGATAAAAGTAACGTAATTACG
>CAZESW010000020.1:0-11674 GCA_964514795.1 uncultured Alistipes sp. | reverse complement strand
TTTTTCATAGCCGCCCGATTAATCTATATGTCCGAAAGTTAGGAAAATTAATCGGAAAAACCAAATTCGGGCATATTAACGAATATCATCTTTCACACATTTGTAAAAGAGAGTCCTTAGGGACCTTAAAGTCTTTAATGACGATTTCCAACCGCAACAAAAAAACAGGAGAACCGCGAAAGTTCTCCTGTCTGTTGGTTGAGCTACCTGGATTCGAACCAGGAACGACAGAACCAAAATCTGCTGTGTTACCATTACACCATAGCTCAATCCGTCGCTCGAAAGCGATTGCAAAGGTAATGTAAAGTTTTGAAAAAACAAGCGTATTGCGATGAATTTTGCTCGAATAGTGGCTCGGCAGCACTTTTACAGCAATCCCACTTCGTAATAGACGACAATCTGTTCGAGCATCATGTCCGAACCGTCGGGGTCGTATTCAAGTTTGAGATTGTTGCCGAACAGACGGGCCATAGCCTGCCAGAATCCCGCGACGAAACCTCCGCGAAACTCCTTGACGATTTCGAATGCCGTATATTTCGTTTCGCGGTCGATAAGTTTCAGCAATACCCTGCCCTCGTACACGGTCATGTGTTTCAGCACCGGCGTATACTTCTTTACTATCATCTTCTGTATACCCTTCGTGTAGAGTTCACGGTCCTTCTTCGACGGCAGACGGCGAAGTTCCTCCTCCATAAGCATCATTTCGCGTTTCGCCTCCTGCGCTATCGGATAAACCTTTTTCACGGCACGAATCAGCCGTGCATAATTGCGCATATCCTTTTTGCGGGCATACTTGCGCACGGGAAGAATGTGCACGACAGCCACCGAATCGCCATTCTCGACAATCGCGGTCTGGTACATGATGCCTCTGTCGCGCCGCTGTCCGAAAGAGACGGCGCAAATCGCAATCGACGACAACACGAGTATAAGCAGACGTTTCGACATAATTCTTCGGCAAATATAGGAAAATTCGACACTATTTCTAACGAATCCACGCGGGAAAGTATTATATTTGTTGCATAAATTTAACGTTATGGAAACAGGACTTACATACACATCGCATACCGTCGTTGCGGACGACAACACGGCACGACGCATCGGTTCGGGAGATTTGGCGGTATTCGCCACGCCGGCAATGGCTGCGCTGATGGAGAATGCGGCGATGCTCGCCGTCGCTCCGGCACTCGGCGAGGGACAGACGACCGTCGGTTCGGAGATAAACATTTCGCACATAAAGCCGACCGGAATCGGTGCGACAGTTTCGGCTACCGCCGTACTCGCAGCCGTCGAGGGTCGCAAACTCTCGTTCAATGTCGCAGCCCGCGACGAGGAGGGAATAATCGGCGAAGGCACACACACGCGGTTCGTAGTCGACAGCGAACGGTTCATGAGCAAGGTGCGATAATCGGATAAAACGCCGACGGCAGCGAATTATTGAAGAATTTTTACTAAATTCGCGGCAATTATATAATGAATAAACGAAAATCGAAATAATATGTTCGAAAACTTAACCGACAAACTCGAACGGTCGTTCAAAATCCTCAAAGGCGAGGGTCGCATTACCGAAATCAACGTCGCCGAGACGCTCAAAGAGATTCGCCGTGCACTCATCGATGCCGACGTAAACTACAAGGTCGCCAAGTCGTTCACCGACGAGGTGAAGCACAAGGCCCTCGGTCAAGACGTGCTCAAATCGGTGAAGCCGGGACAGATGATGACGAAAATCGTCCGCGACGAACTCGCCGCACTCATGGGCGGCACGGCTACCGACATAAAGTTGGAGGGAACTCCGGCGGTTGTCCTTATCGCCGGTTTGCAGGGTTCGGGTAAAACGACGTTTTCGGGCAAACTCGCATCGTTCATAAAGAGCAAGAAAGGCCGTCAGGTACTGCTCGTTGCGGGCGACGTATACCGTCCTGCCGCAATCGACCAGTTGAAGATTCTGGGCGAACAAATCGGCGTTCCGGTCTACACCGAGGAGGGCAATACCAATCCGGTCGAAATTGCCGAGAATGCGATAAAATATGCCCGCAGCAACAGCTTCAACGTCGTAATCGTCGATACTGCGGGTCGTCTTGCCGTAGACGAGGCGATGATGCAGGAGATAACGGCGATAAAGGCAGCCGTGAAGCCGAGCGAGACCCTGTTCGTGGTCGATTCGATGACCGGTCAGGATGCAGTGAACACGGCTCGCGAGTTCAACGAACGCCTCGATTTCGACGGCGTGGTACTCACCAAACTCGACGGCGACACTCGCGGCGGTGCCGCGATTTCGATTCGCTCGGTGGTGAACAAACCGCTGAAATTCATTTCGAGCGGCGAGAAGATGGATGCCTTGCAGGTGTTCCATCCGGAGCGTATGGCAGACCGAATCCTCGGCATGGGCGACGTCGTTTCGCTCGTAGAACGTGCGCAGGAGCAGTACGACGAAGAGGAGGCGCGCCGACTGAAAAAGAAAATCGTCAAGAACCAGTTCGACTTCAACGATTTCATCGCCCAGATTAACCAGATAAAGAAGATGGGCAATCTCAAAGACATTGCCTCGATGATTCCGGGCATGGGCAAGGCGTTGAAAGATGTCGAAATCGGCGACGACGCATTCAAGCAGACCGAAGCGATTATCGGCTCGATGACTCCGCAGGAGCGTGAGCATCCGGAGATTATCAATGCCCGCCGACGCGAACGTATCGCCAAAGGTTCGGGCACTTCGATGGCGGACGTGAACCGACTGCTCAAACAGTTCGAGGACACCCGCAAGATGATGAAGATGGCAGCCGGCGGCAAACTCCGCATGCCGAAAATGCCGGGCGGAATGCCGTTCAGAAGATAGTTTTCAAAGGATTCAGTAAATACAGCGCGGCAAATTGCCGCGCTGTATTGTTTTAAGGTCCTTAAAGACTTTAACGACTTTAAGGACTTTTTATTAGAATAAATCCGATTAAATTCATACCTTTGCGATATAATTTATACATGTATAACCGATGCACAAAAGCGGATTCGTCAATATAATAGGCAACCCCAACGTAGGTAAATCAACGCTTATGAACGCACTCGTGGGCGAGCGGCTGTCGATAATCACATCGAAAGCGCAGACCACGCGGCACAGAATCATGGGAATCGTCGATGGCGAGGATTTCCAAATCGTCTACTCCGACACGCCGGGAATTCTGAAACCCAACTACAAATTGCAGGAGTCGATGATGAAATTCGTGCGAGGCGCGGTCGCCGATGCCGACATCGTGCTGTACGTTACCGACACCGTCGAGGAGGTCGGCGAACGTTCGGCAGAGATATTGAAGCGTATACGCGACATCAAGGTACCGACAATCGTCGTAATCAACAAAATCGACCTTACGACGCAGGAGGCGTTGGAAGCGCTCGTAGCCAAGTGGCAGGAGATTCTTCCTGAGGCGCAGATTATTCCCGCATCGGCGAAGGAGGGATTCAACATCGGCGGAATATTCGACACGATAGTCGGAATGCTGCCCGAAGGCGAGCCGTTCTATCCGAAAGACACGCTGACGGACAAGACGCTGCGATTCTTCGTATCGGAGATAATTCGCGAAAAGATATTGCTGAACTACGACAAGGAGATACCCTACTGCTGCGAAATCGAAATCGAGAGTTACAAGGAGGAGCCGACAATCGACCGTATCGCGGCGACGATATACGTTGCGCGCGACTCGCAAAAGGGAATCGTTATCGGCCACAAGGGAGAACGGTTGAAAAAGGTAGGTCAGCAGGCTCGCGAGGATATGGAAAAATTCCTCGGCAAAAAGGTTTTCCTGCAATTGTTTGTCAAGGTGAACGACGACTGGCGCAACAACGACCGCCAGTTGCGCAGATTCGGCTACGAGCAGGAGTAGACCGGACAATAAAACGGTAAAGGTATCGTTAGTAATAAGTTATGGACAGAAAAATTTACGTCTTCATACTCGGATTGCTGCTGTTGGGCAGCGTCGAATGTTCGGCGCAGTACAACAGGGAGTATTTCTTTTGGGTCGGACGTAAATACATGATGGAGAACGATTTCAAGGAGGCGATACGGACGCTCAACATTCTGTTGCGTTTCGACGACGACGCCCACGAGGGTTATTTTCTGCGCGGAATCGCCAAATACAATCTCGACGACCTGCTGGGTGCGGATGCCGATTTCTCGATAGCCATCGAAAAGAATCCAGTATTCACGACCGCCTATACATATCGCGCCATAACCCGTTCGCGGCTCGGTAATTACGACGATGCACTGAACGATTTCCGCGAAGCGATAGACCTGCGTCCCGACCTGCCGAATCCCTATTTCAGCCGAGGCGTAACGCGCCTGCTCAACCAGCAGTTCGCCGAAGCGATAGCCGATTTCGACAATTTCATCAAGTACGAGAAAAAAGTTGCCGACGCATACATAAATCGCGGCGTATGTTATCTATATCTGAAAGATACGGTGCGGGCATACGACAATTTCAATCTCGCGATACGCACCAACCGCGAAAATCCGAACGGATACAACCGACGCGGTTCGCTCTACATGCAGCAGCAGCGTTTCGACGAAGCCGAAGCCGATTTCGACAAGGCGATAGAGTGCGACACGACGTTCCTGCTCTCGTATTTCAACCGTGCGCTCGTCTACAACGAAACAAACCGTCCGATGCAGTCGCTCGGCGACCTCGACAAGGTGCTGTCGCTCGACTCGACGAGTTCGATTTCGTATTTCAACCGCGCGATAATCCGTTCGCAAATAGGCGATTATAACCGTGCGCTCGAAGATTACGACAAAGTGGCGCACTACTCGCCGGACAACGTCCTCGTATATTACAACCGCGCAATACTCTACTCACACCTCGGCGAAATCCGGAAGGCTGTCGCCGACTATTCGAAAGCGATAGAACTCTACCCCGATTTCGCTAACGCCTATCTCGGACGCAGCCATTTGCGCCATCTGCTGCGCGACACATCGGGCGCAAAAAAGGACAAGGACATTGCCGAACGCAAAATCGCGGAATACCGTTCGCGACTGAGCGACAGCACATATTCGATATATGCCGACACAACGCGACGGTTCGACCGCCTCGTTTCGTTCGACAGCAAACTCGCAGGCTCGTCATTCGAGCGTATCGCAACCCGCAAGTCGGGCGACGACAAGATGACGCTGCTGCCGCTGTTCCGTTTCACCTACATGCAGGACGATTCGACGCGCACCGAACTGGCGACCACCCGATTCCACTCTCAACGGGCGGAAGATTTCATCGCCAAGGTCGGCAATCCACTGCTGCGCATTTCGCGCATGGATACCAACGTTGCACCCGACTCGCTTTTCGCCATGAACAGACGCTGCAAGCAGAAAAGCATTGTCGGAGGCGACGAATCGTGGATAACGCTGTTCGAACTCGCCATCACGGAGTCGCTTATAAAGCAGTACACCAACGCGGTAAACACATATACGGTGGCTATCGAGCGTAATCCGGCGAATCCGTTCCTCTATCTCAACCGGGCGGCGACACGGGCGGAGATGATAGACTTCATCTCGTCGATAGACAATGCCTACCAGCGCATATCCATCGAAACCGACCCGGCGAGCCGTCTGCACAACTCGCACACGCGCAACTACGACTACGACGAGGCGATATCCGACCTGAACAAGGCGATAAAACTGCATTCGGGATTCGCATACGCCTATTACAACCGTGCGAACCTGCTCGCGCTGTCGGGAAAACTGCCCGAAGCGTTCGACGACTACACGAAGGCGATAGAACAGAATCCGCATTTCGCGGAGGCTTACTACAACCGCGGACTGATACAGATATTTATGAAGGATACGCGCAAAGGCTGCCTAGACATATCCAAGGCGGGCGAACTCGGAATCGAGGAGGCCTACGACGTATTGCGCATTTATGCCGACAGATAACAAACTTAAATTATAGATTATGACAGAAATCATTGCAAAAAAACTTAACGACAACGCGGCCATACGCTGGGCTGCACTGATACTCATCGCTTTGATGATGTTCTTCGGTTACATGTTCGTGGACGTGATGTCGCCGCTGAAATCGCTCGTCGAGGAGTCGCGCGGTTGGAGCAGTAGCACCTTCGGAACATACGCCGCTTCGGAATACTTTCTCAACGTATTCTGTTTTTTCCTGATTTTCGCGGGAATCATACTCGACAAAACGGGCATCCGCTTCACGGGTATACTGTCGGCATCGCTGATGGTAATCGGTGCCGTGATAAAATATATCGGCATCAGCGACGCATTCCAGACGACCGAATTCTGCAACTGGCTTAACAGTTGGTGGGTAGACCTTCCGGGCAGCGCGAAAATGGCATCGCTCGGATTCATGATTTTCGGCTGCGGATGCGAAATGGCGGGAACGACCGTATCGAAAGCAATCGCCAAATGGTTCAAAGGCAAGGAGATGGCACTGGCTATGGGATTGGAGATGGCAATCGCCCGCCTCGGAGTATTCGCGGTGATGTGGATTGCGCCGATTATATCCAATCACTTCGACAAATCCATCGTCGCTCCGATAGGCTTCTGCACGGCACTGCTTATCATCGGACTGTTGTGCTACACCGTCTTCACGGTTATGGACAAAGCTCTCGACAAGCAGCTTATCGCGGCAGGCGAACTGTCGGAGGAGAAATCGTCCGACGAGGAGTTCCACATCAGCGATTTGGGCAAGATTCTGTCGAGCAAGGTATTTTGGCTGGTTGCCATGCTTTGCGTACTCTATTACAGCGCGATATTCCCGTTCCAGAGATTTGCGCCTAACTATTTGGAGGTTACGCTCGGCATAGATGCCGAAACGGCAGCCCGTCTGTTCAGTTGCTTCCCGATTCTGGCAATGATTCTTACGCCGCTGCTCGGAGGTTTGCTCGACTTCAAGGGCAAGGGTGCGTCGATGCTGATGCTCGGTGCGCTGATTATGATTGTATGCCACCTGAGTTTCGCATTCCTGCTGCCGCTCTATCCGTCGAAATGGCTTGCAGTACTTATCGTCGTAGTGCTCGGAGTATCGTTCTCGCTGGTTCCGGCTGCTCTGTGGCCGTCGGTTCCGAAGATTATCGACGAAAAGATTCTCGGTTCGGCATACTGTCTTATCTTCTGGATACAGAATATCGGTCTCTGCCTCGTTCCGCTGTTAATCGGTACGGTGCTCGATGCAACCGGAGGCTACACGGTGCCGATGCTTATCTTCTCTTCGTTCGGCGTGCTGGCACTGCTGTTCGGTGCATGGCTGAAAATCGAGGACAAGCGACACAATTACGGTCTCGAAGAGCCAAATATCAAGTAGCGGTTCCGACCGCATAAAACAAAACCGGCAGCGGAATATCCGCTGCCGGTTTTTATTTATTTTGCGAGATTGTAGACCTCCACTATTTTGTCGCACATGGCCCGCCACGAGAATCGTTTGCGCTCGTGGACTATATTGGCGGCGAAACGTTCCAGATTGCCGTTCTCGTACAGTTCGTCTATCGCACGTGCCACTCCGTCGGCGGTAGGCTCGCAAACATACCCCACTTTGTCGTCCGGAACGATTTCCGACAATCCGCCTACGTCCGTCACGACCATCGGCGTACAGAAATTGTAGGCAATCTGCGTTACGCCGCTTTGGGTAGCACTGCGGTAAGGCAGAACAACGGCATCCGCAGCCGAAAAATAGTAGCGCACCTCGTCGTCCGGAATAAAACGGTCGTGCAGGATAACGCTTTCGCCAAGCGACTCGAACATAGATTCATACTTTTCCCGGTCGTCGTAGAATTCGCCCGCGACAATCAGCCGCAGACCGTCGCGGCGGACACGGCTCCATGCCGAAAGCAGAATATCCAGCCCCTTGTATTCGCGGATAAGACCGAAAAATAGCAGATACTGTTCGTTGGCGTCGATTCGCAGATGGCGGCAGGCTTCGCTCCGTTCGACGCGCGCACCGAAATTCTCGAACATCGGATGCGGCGAGAATATGGCGGGGGCATCGGTATACAGTTTCAGTTCGCGGTTCACCTGCTCCGACATATAGACGAAACCGTCCACCGCACCGAGATAGAAGCGGTTAAACGGCTTGTCCGTAAAATGGTGTTCGTGCGGCTCGACGTTGTCGATTTGGCAAACGACCTTCGTATGTCCGTTGGAACGTGCGATACGGGCGACCGTACCGAAGCACGGAGCCATGAACGGCGTCCAGTACTTCATCAGCACCATGTCGGGCCGTTCGCGATGCAGACGCAAACCGAGATTCACCCAGTTAAGCGGGTTGCAGGTGTTCATCACCCGCTCTATATGCAAATCCTGCGGAGCAGGGGTATCGACCGTCTGACTTTTGCCGGGGAACAGCAGCGAAGGGTATTGCAGCGAGAAGGTATAAATCTTCACCTCATCTCCTCGACGCATGTATTCTCGCGCCATAGTCTCCATAATCGACGCCAAACCGCCCCGATAAGGATGTGCCGGACCTAAAATTACGATTTTCATATCTTTTTGCATTATCGCCCGACGGCACATGCGACTGCGGAGTCAAAGAAATTTCCGACAATCCGGCGGCACTGCGCGGACAACGGGCGCGATAGTTTCTGCAAAGATAGGAAAATACGACGATTAAGGGCCTAATCTTCCTTGAATTTGTTCTCCTTGACAACCGCCTTGCTGTGGGCTACGGACTGCAAGGCGAGATAATTCATGCCGTAATCCTTCATATTCTGCAATTCGGTGCGGAAAATGTCGAGATGCTCCTCCTCTTCCGCCGACATGTCCTGAAACAGACGGTGCGTTATCGCGTCGTCCTCGGCGGAACACAGACGCGAGAACTCGTTGTAGGAATCGACGGTACCCTGTTCGAGATTCATTGAGAATTCGAGAGCCTCGCCGACATCATTGATTTGCCTGGTCTTGAAAAGCGGATTCATGTCCACATCGCCTTCGAGAAACAGAATGCGTTCGGCGATATGCTCGATATGGCGCATTTCGGCAATCGAGATACCGCGCATAAGGTTGGAGAGATGCTCGTAGCCGGCATCCTCGAATATGGTGTGGAAATACATGTACTGCAACGTGGTGGCAATCTCCTTGCCCAAAGCCTCGTTCAGACGGTCGATGCTTTTCTGATATTTGTTTGTCTGTTCCATAATTAAAGGTATTTGCACGGAACAGAGCAAATAGAATACCAAAACCGCCTAACGCCACTCCACGGACGCACGGCATGCAACCGCGCCGTCGTCGGTCTTTATCTCGAACAGCGATGTTTCGCCGCGCTGGACATATCCGACCGTCAAGGTCTGTCCGAGGCGGGATTCGCGGATGAAATGGACATCCAGACGCAGCGGACGGTTCTCTTTGAGCAGGTCGATAGGCAGCATGTCCATCATCATCGCGATATAGCGCATCGTATTGACATGGCAGTTGAAATCTATGTCGCTGTACACTACTTTGTGTTCGGTGAATTCGGTCGGCTCGACATCGAGAACCTTATGCGGAGTATCGCACGGCGACGGAGCGTCGCACAGATGCGGCTGGCAAATATCCATAATCTCGCTCAGCCCTACCGGAACGCGCTTGGCGTAATCCAGCAGGCACCACTGCGACACGGCACGGCAGAATACGCTGCCCGACTTGTCGATAACCTCGAAATTACGGGTGGACAGCACACGGCTATTCTCGCTCACCCATGTACGCACCTCGATATCGGAGTATTGCGCCGGACGGTAATCGAGTTCGATAGCCATTCGCGACAGAACCCATGCGCGATTGTTCTTCGACAGAACGTCGATGCCGAATCCCTTGCGCTGGGCATCCGTTCCCGCCGTATTGAGCAGATAACTGCCCATAGCCTCGATAGTCGCATTGAGCGTGAAATCGACACTCTGCGGCTCTATTCTGTAAAAATACGATGTCTTTTCCGCCATATATCTATCTTTTTGCCGAACCGGCAGAATGTGAAAACCGGTTTCAATATTTGCAAAGGTAAAATTTATCGGCGAGATACGCAATTTTCGCACCGTTTTTAGCGTTAATTGAAAATGAAGATGCGAACAATCGGACATTGTTACAAAGAGTTAGTACGGATTTGGTATTACGGATATTTAATCATATATTTGTACTCGGGTTAATGTGTACTTGTACGCAAACAGAAAACTTATAATATTAAAATTGAGGAGGAAAGATTATGGGAGTGGTAGTAAAACTTGCAGCAGTTATGCAAAAACGCCGTATTTCGCTCGGCGAACTGTCGGAAAGAGTCGGGATAACGCCCGCCAACCTGTCCATTTTGAAGACGGGCAAGGGCAAGGCGATAAGATTCTCGACGCTCGAAGCGATTTGTCGCGAACTGAAATGTCAGCCCGGCGACATACTCGAATACGTAGACGATTAACGCAACAACTTTAATTCACATAAAACAAACAGTATGAAACGCTTTTTTACGCTTGCATCCGCATTTTTCATGGCGGCGGCAGCAATCGCTCAAACGGCAAGCATACAGCCTGTCATTCCGGCAATCCCGAATGACCCGGCAGTACGCAAAGGAAAGTTGGAGAACGGAATGACATACTACATCCGTCACAACGACAAACAGAAGAATCTTGCCGATTTCTACATCGTACACGATGTCGGCGCGATTCAGGAGAACGACTCGCAGCAGGGTCTGGCTCACTTTCTCGAACACATGGCATTCAACGGCACGAAGAATCTGCCGGGCAAGATGCTTATCGAGTATCTCGAAAAGGTAGGCGTCAAGTTCGGAGCCAACCTCAATGCGAACACTTCGTGGGACGTAACGAACTACCTGTTGAAAGACGTTCCGACCGTTCGCGAGGGCATCGTGGACAGCGCACTGCTGATTCTCCACGACTGGTCGAGTTTCATCGCTCTCGAACCGAAGGAAATCGACTCCGAGCGCGGTGTAATCATGGAGGAGTTGCGCACACGCGACGGAGCGCAGTGGCGTTCGATGATTCAGTTCCTCAAAGCGCTCACCAAGGGAACGAAATACGAGCACCGCAACCTTATCGGCTATCTCGACGGACTGAAAGAGTTCGACCACAGCGACCTCGAATCATTCTACAAGACATGGTACCGTCCGGAGCATCAGACGGTAGTAGTAGTAGGCGACATTGACGTCGATACAGTAGAGAACAAAATCAAGGCTCTCATGGCGGACATTCCGGCTTCGCCTGCCGACGCTCCGCAGAAGGAGGTTATCGTGGTTCCCGACAACAAGGAGCCTATCATCTCCATCTTCACGGACCCCGAAATGCTCGAAAGCAGCGCGGCAATCTACTGCAAGCACGAGGCCATGCCGAAAGAGATGAACAATACAATTCTTTACGAAAAGGTATCGCTCATCAACTCGCTCGGAAGCGCAATGGCGAACGCACGACTCAGCGAAATCGCAATGAAGCCTAACGCACCGTTCACCGCGGCATATCTCCACAACGGCGGTATCGGCATCTGCCCTACCCTCGAAACGCTCGTAATCAGCGTAGACACCAAGGACGGCGGACTGGCAGCCGGTCTGGAAGCGGCATACACCGAATTGAAGCGTATCCGCGAACACGGTTTCACCGACGGTGAGTTCGAACGTGCGCAGAACGACGTTCTCCGTCGCGAGGAGCGTGCCTATACAAACCGCAACGACCGCAAGAATCAGGAGTACGTTGCACGCTACATCAACAATTTCCGCCGCAACAC
>CAZESW010000019.1:8802-11893 GCA_964514795.1 uncultured Alistipes sp. | reverse complement strand
CAGTGCGGACACGCCGTTCATCGTAACGGCATATTTCAGCGCGACGAGGTCGAGCCAGCCGCAACGACGCGGACGACCGGTCGTAGCACCGAATTCATGACCTATCTGACGCAGTTTTTCGCCAGTCTCGTCGAACAGCTCCGTAGGGAACGGACCGCTGCCGACACGGGTGCAGTATGCCTTGAATATACCGTAAACATTGCCGATGCGGGTCGGAGCGACGCCGAGACCCGTACATACGCCCGCACACAGAGTGTTGGACGACGTAACGAACGGATATGTTCCGAAGTCGATGTCGAGGAGCGAACCCTGCGCACCCTCGGCAAGAATAGTAACGTCCTCGTCGATATATTTGTTCACCAGCTGTTCGCTGTCAATGAAGCGGAAGCGGCGAAGCGACTCGATACCTGCGAACCAGTCTTTCTCGTATTCGGTGATGTCGTACTCGAAATCGTACTGTTTGAGCAGTTCGACGTGCTTGTTCTTCAATGTTTCGTAACGCTCCTTGAATGCAGGCGAGAGAATGTCGCCCACGCGCAGACCGTTGCGGCCCGTCTTGTCCATATATGCAGGACCGATGCCTTTGAGCGTCGAACCGATTTTGGTCTTGCCCTTCGCAGCCTCGCTCGCAGCGTCGAGAATACGGTGGGTAGGCAGAATGAGGTGAGCGCGCTTCGAAACGAGCATGCGGCTCACTACATCCACGCCCTTAGCCTCGATTTCAGCAATCTCGGCAGCCAGAATCACAGGGTCGATAACCACTCCGTTACCGATAACGTTTATCGAGCCGTCGCGGAATATGCCCGACGGAACGGTATGAAGAACGAAACTGTCGTCTCCGAAATGGAGCGAATGTCCGGCATTCGGTCCGCCCTGGAAACGAGCAATCACTTTATAATCGGGAGTCAGAACATCGACCACCTTGCCTTTGCCCTCGTCGCCCCATTGCAAACCGAGAACAACATCGACTTTTTTCATAATATTCAAGTTGAAATTTATCAGGTTTCTTACCGAAACGCAAAGATAGCATTTTAGGCGATTCCACGATACCTCCGCCGCCCCAAGTTTTCAACAATTTATAAACGGCATATCGGATTATTTCCGAAGACGGAGGATAACCTCCTTCATTTCGCGAAGAGATTCCATGTGGAAAACGGCGGATGCAAGCAGATAGGATGCTGCGCCGACAAAGATTTCGAGCGTAAGACGGGCGAGAAGATGCAGTCCCGCAAGATACGGCGCGATGACCGTTACGACCAGATACATTGCAGCCGTAAGCTGGGCAACAGGTGCGAGAGTGCGCAGAATGGCGAATATGCCGATACGGGCGAAGCGGGTCGATGCCGCGATATTGATAGCCGCCTCGACAGCCGTCATAGCGACGAGTCCCCAGGCGACAGCCGTTACCGAACAGGGAATAGTCGCCGCGAGAATAACCGTGGTTACAATTTTCTTGACGACCTCCAAACGGATTATTACGCCGCCGTCGCTCTTGACCTTAAGGATATTGTAGGCAATCATCGACACGGGATAGAACACCCCGCACAGCGACAGTATGCGGAAATATGGAACGGTCGGCATCCACCGTTCACCGAGCAACAGCGCGAACATGTCGTCGGCGACGGCAATCATTCCGACCATCATCGGGAACATCACGAACGCCGTAACCATCATCACACGCCGGTAGCTGTCGGCGAATTTAGCCTCGTCGTTCTTGATATTCGACAGCGCGGGATATGTTACGCTCTGAATCGACTGCATGGCAGAGCTTACGGGCAACTCTTTGAGTTTCTGCGCCTGATTGAAATATCCGAGCGTGTCGGTCGAATACATCTTGCCGATGAACAGTTGCGCGACGTTGTTATAGACAGCCGAAATTATGTCGGTGAACATCAGTCTGAACGAGAACGGCGACATTGCCCTCAGCGTCGAAACGGAGAATGCGCCGCCGGCCCGCCAGTCGCTGCACAGCCACAGAAGCGCGGCTTTCACAGCCATCGTACCGAGCCGCTGTCCGACCAGTGCCCACACGCCCATTCCGCCGAGAGCCATTGCGATTGCTATAACTCCGGCGACACACGATGCGGCGAAATTGATTTTCGACAGCAGGTCGAAGCGGAAATCGCGGGTGAATATCGTATTCTGGATTACGCACAGCGCATTTATCGGCAGCAACAGAAACAGCACCGGCGCGATACGGGCTATCACGTCATGCCCGTAGAATCGGGCGACGAAAGGCGAAGCAAGCGTCAGGACGACGTAGAGCAGAATGGAGATTGCGACATTGAATACGAAAACCGATTTGTAGTCCTCCGCCGTAGGGTCGCTTTTGCGGATAAGCGTCTGCGAAAATCCGCTGTCCACGACGACGAGAGCCAGCGCCGTGAAGAAAGTCATTATCGCCATGACGCCGAAGTCGTCGGGCATCAGCAGTCGGGCGACGATAATGCTTACCGCCACTTGAAGGAGCATCGAGCCAATCTTTTCGGCGACGCTCCAAGCCACTCCTGCGGCGACTTTATCCCTCAACCGGTCTTTCATTTCGTGTCGTTGCCGGGCATCGGCATTGCGTAAAGCGCACCTATCGGCGCAGACGCAATGCCTCGATACCCAGACGGTATGAATCGAGTCCGAATCCCATTATCGAACCGACCGCAACGGCTGAGAGCAGCGACGTGTGGCGGAACTCCTCGCGCGCGCCGATATTCGAGATATGAATCTCGACGACCGGAACGCCGACAGCCGACACTGCGTCGCGAATCGCCACCGATGTATGCGTATATCCGCCCGCATTGAGCAGCACGCCGTCGTATCTGCCGTCGGCTGCATGGAGAGCGTCGATAATCTCGCCCTCGATATTCGACTGGCGGTAGTCTATCTCCGTGTCGGGATACGCGCGGCGCAGTTCGGGAATGAATTCGTCGAAACTCTTCGCGCCGTACACCTCCCTGTCGCGTCTGCCCTGCAAATTGAGGTTCGGTCCGTTAAGGATAAGGATTTTCATGTTACACAGTCTTTATTTCGCAGCCAGACAAGCCAGCGCGATGGAATACTTCTTCGACAGAGCCGAATCGCCGCGGGAAGTGAGCAC
>CAZESW010000019.1:0-8702 GCA_964514795.1 uncultured Alistipes sp. | reverse complement strand
CCAGCGCGATGGAATACTTCTTCGACAGAGCCGAATCGCCGCGGGAAGTGAGCACGCACGGAACCTTGGCACCCATCACGATGGCGGCGATTTCTCCGCATGCGAGATGCGATACCGACTTGAAGAAGACGTTGCCCGACTCGATATTCGGGAACAGCAGCGCGTCCACATCGCCGGCAACCGCCGAGCCCTTGACTTTCTTATGCTCGGCGACATCCTTGAACAGAGCCACGTCGAGCGAGAGAGGGCCGTCCACAATCACATTGCCCAACTGTCCGCGGTCTGCCATTTTGGCGAGCATCGCGCCCTCGGAGGACGAAAGCGACGTAGGCAGAACCTGCTCCGAAGGGGCTACGCAGCCTATTTTCGGCACCTCGACGCCAAGCATGTTAGCCACCTTGCGCAGATACTCTATCTGCTTCTGCTTCTGTTTGATGTCGGGTTGCAGGATAATCGCGATGTCGGATGCGAGCAACAGTTTGTGGTAGCCGCTCCATTCGAACACCGAAACGTGGCTCAACACGCCTTTCGGCGGACACAAATCGAGGTCCTTGTTGAGTATCGCACGCATATATTTGTCGGTCGGAAGCATTCCTTTCATCAGGACGTCCGCCTCACCCTGCGCCACTGCTCTGGCAGCAAGCGTCGCAGCCTTCACGTCGTTCGACTCGTCGATGATTCGGAAAATGCCGCAATCTATATTCAGTTCCTTGCAGACCTGCTCGATTACCGCACGGTCGCCATAGAGTACCGGCTCGACCAGACCCTCGTTGTAGGCATCGTAAACGGCCGCGATGGTGTGGGAATCCTGACCGTATGCCACAGCAAGACGTTTGCGTCCGTGGGCTTTCGCAGCCTCGACTATTTCACTCAGATGTTTCATTTCGTAGTACTATTTTACCAAATTATAAGTATCGGTTGCAATGACGAGCTCCTCGTCGGTAGCGATAACCGCCACCTTCACTTTCGAAGCCGCGTCGGAAATTATGGCATCGCTGCCGTGTACGGTCTTGTTGAATTCGCGGTCGATGCTTACGCCCATGAACTCCATTCCGCCGCAGACACCCTCGCGCATTTCGGCCGAGTTCTCGCCTACGCCGCCCGTAAACACAATCAGGTCGGCACCGCCCATCAGGGCCGCATATTTGCCGACATACTGCTTGATGCGCGAATAGTACATATCGCGCGCCAGAATCGCACGTTCGTTGCCTGCATCGTATGCCGCATCGATGTCGCGCATGTCGCTCGATATGCCCGACACGCCCTCGACGCCCGAACGCTTGTTAATCATCGCGTTGATGTCGGCGAGTGTCATACCCTCCTTCTCGGCGATATAGAGCAGCACGCTCGGGTCCACGTCGCCGCAGCGGGTACCCATCACGAGACCGTCCACCGGCGAGAAGCCCATCGACGTACATACCGACTTGCCGTTCACGATAGCCGTGACCGAACCGCCGTTGCCGACATGGCAGGTGATGATTTTCGAGTTGTCGATGTCGATTCCCGCGAGTTTCGCGCCCACTCTCGACACGAATTTGTGGCTCGAGCCGTGGAAACCGTAGCGGCGCACACGGTATTTCTCGTAGTATTCGTAAGGCAGGGCATAGATATAGTTCTCCGCCGGAATGGTCTGGTGGAACGAGGTGTCGAACACGGCTACCTGCTTGATGTCCGGCAGCACCTTCTCGATTGAGTTCACGCCTTCGAGGTTCGCCGGATTATGCAGCGGAGCGACGTCGAAAAGAGAACGCACCTTCTCCTTCACCTCCCCGGTGATGATGCAACTGTCAGAGAAGAGTTCGCCGCCGTGCACCATGCGGTGGCCTACGGCTTTGAGTTCGTCGAGCGAAGCGATTACGCCGTGTCCGGCATCGGTCAGCGCATCGAGAACGAGGCGGATTCCGGTCGTGTGGTCGGGAATCGGCTGATGAAGTTTGAACGGGGTTTTGCCCGTCGGCTTGTGGGTGAGGTCGCCCTCGGCGAGTCCGATTCTCTCTACAAGACCTTTCGCCAGAAGGGAGTGTTTGCAGTCGTCGATGTCGATTACCTGATACTTAATCGACGAACTGCCGCAGTTCAATACCAATATTACCATAAAATTGTATATGTTTTTGATTTATATCTGTCGTTCGCGGCGTCGGGGATATTCCGTCCCGTCGTTTCCGGCAAATGCAAAGGTATCTATTTTCCATCGGAAAACAAAAGAAAAAACGGATGTATTTTCATCCGTTTTTCATTCCCGTGTCCGCTACTCGGAATATCGGTATCCGACACCTTTGAGAGTAGCGATACGGTCGTCGCCGATTTTGCGCCGCAGACGGCGGATATGGACATCGAGCGTCCGCTCCCCCACGACCACCTCGTCGCCCCACACCGAAGCGTATATCTCCTCGCGGGTGAAGATTCGGTCGGGCTGCGAACGCAGCAGTTTCAGTATCTCGTACTCCTTGCGCGGCAGAATCTCCTCGCCGCTATCGGTTATGACCGAATGGCGCGATTCGTCGAGAATCACCTTGTCGGAACGGACCGATGAGCCGTCGTCGTCGATTCGCTTCATTATCGCGTTTATGCGGCTGCAAAGCAACCGCATGCGCACGGGTTTGGTGATATAGTCGTCGGCTCCTGCGAGATAACTGCCTATCTGCTTCTCCTCCTCGTCCACCGCGGAAAGGAACACGACCATCATATCTTTCAGTTGCGGATGGCTTCGTATCGCCTCGCAGGTCTGCCGGCCGTCCATCACGGGCATCATCGAGTCGAGCAGAATCAGATGCGGGCGCACCCGTTCCGCCGTCTCCAAACCCTCTTTTCCGTTGGTTGCGGTATAGACCTCGTAACCCTCTTTGGCGAGATTGTAGCCGACGAACTCCAAAATGTCGCGTTCGTCATCGACCACCACTATGCGTTTGCCCATATCGGCTCGGCGGATTCGTTAGAACTCCACGGTCGGAACCGTCGCGGCACCCTCCGAAGCGGAGAAAAACTCCTTCTTCGAGAAGCCGAACATGCCCGCCACCATATTGGCAGGGAACGTCGCTGTCTTGACGTTGAACCGCTTCACGGCCTCGTTGTATTCGTTGCGGGCTACCGCGATACGGTTCTCTGTACCCTCCAACTGCGCCTGCAATTCGAGGAAATTCTGATTCGCCTTCAAATCGGGATAACTCTCCGAAACGGCAATCAGTCGTCCGAGTGCCGAAGTCACGCCGTTCTGCGCCGAAACGTATTCACGGAACTGCTCCGGCGTCATATTGCCGGCATCGACATTCACCGACGTGGCGGCGGCACGCGCCTTGACAACGTCTTCGAGCGTCTGCTGTTCGTGCGCAGCATAGCCCTTGACTGTATTCACGAGGTTCGGAATCAGGTCTGCGCGACGCTGATACTGGGTTTCGACGTTCGACCATTTGGCTGCAACCTCCTGCTGCGCCACAGCGAGTCCGTTGTAGGTAGTCCAGCAGAACACAACGATTACGGCGACTATTGCGCCGATAATAATCCAACTCTTTTTCATGATATTTTATTCTTTTGCGTTTGTACTCCGTTCAAATATCTTCTTCGCCTCTTTCGCGAGTCCTATCCGCCATATCGCGTCCTGAAAATTGATATACAGGTCGCCATCGTAGGTCGAAACTCCCTGCGGTTCGCGTTCGATGTACGACAAGGATTGGCCCGAAAGATGCGCTCCGGTTATTTTGTCGAAGATGTTCAGATTCGCTTCTCTGCCCGATTCTGCGGGATAGATGCCGTTCACTTCGTAAAGATTGTCGCCGATTATCTCCGCCCCCTGATAGAGCCGCAGCCAGACGGGCAGTTCGTAACTGTCCAGCACGTCGGCAGCGGTGAACGTAACATCGCCCTCGGCCAAGCGCGGCAGACGGAAACGGAAGACCACAATCGTATTCTCGTCGGTGTTTATCTTTTTCAGTTTGCGCTGCATGTAGAGTATGCACTTGCGGTCGTGGTCGATAACCACCTGCGAGCCGTTATAGCCGTTGTCGAGGTCGAATTTTATAGTCTGTACGAGTTCGGCGGATGTCGTCGTAACCTTCTCGACATAGCAGCTGAACGTCGTCAGGTCGCCCGAAACGTAAAGCGCCGGAAACTCGCTGCCGTCGGGAATCTCGATACCGAAATCGATGTTGCCGCAATGGTTGCTCGGCACATTGCTTCCGAGCGGAAATTCGCCGACGACCTCCATGTCGGACATTCGCAGAGTGCGGCAGTATCCGCCGTCGAAACCGACGAATGCGTAGCCGTTGCAGATGTCCATCGCCTGCACCACGCGATGCGAGCCGTCCGGTGCCGCATATTTAGGCAGGTCGGCGACTTTTTCGTAATTGTAATAGTCGCATAACTCGCCCTTGCTGTATGGGTCGAAATCCTCGTCATGTATACCTATCTGCTCGATTGCCGGAGGTTTCTGTATACTGTCCGCCGCCTGTGCCGAAAATACTACTGCCGTTATGGCGAATATCGCCAAAATTAGTCTCGATACGTCTTTCATAATTCATTTATCATTAAAATTTCGAGCCTGCACCGCCTCCGCCGAAATGACCTCCGCCGAAGCCGCCGCCGGAGTGTCCGCCGCCGAAGCCGCCGCCCATGAATATCGTGTCGTTATCGTCGCCCTTGTATATCTTTTCGCGGCGGTGTTCGGTATGTCCGCAGTTCCGACATGTGAAAATTTTCTCCACGAAATCGTATTTGCGACTGGATGCCAGCATTACCGTGTCGGTCTGTACGAGTTTGAGTTTGCCGCACTTCGGGCATTTCACACTGCGATACCATACGCCGAACAATGCCATTGCGAAAGCCGCGATTCCCAATAATATCATAACGCATATCGCGACAATCACCATCGTATCTTCGTCGTTCCAGGCCTCTTCATCGCCGAAAACGTCGTTGCCGGACAAGACATCGGCGACCGCCGCCACTCCGTCCACCATTCCGCGGTTGAAATCGCCACGCGAGAACGGTCCGACCATATATCGCTGCTGAATGCGTTTGCAGAGCGCGTCGGGCAGAATGCCTTCCAGTCCGTCGCCCGTAACGAATCGTATTTCGCGCTTGTCCTTAACCAACAGTATTCCCAGTCCGTTATTCGCATCTTTCGAGCCGACGCCCCAATGCGAGAAAAGACGGTGGGCGAATGTGAACACGTCACCCGTCGCAATATCATCGACGGCGACGACGGCAATCTGCGCCTTGCCCGCACGACGCAGCGAATCGCAGGCGAGATCTATCGCGGCGACCGCCTCGGCAGAGAGTATTCCGTCGGGATTGGAGGTATATCGGGTGCGGTCGGCAATCTGGACGTTCGGCACGGTCGCGACGGTGTATGTCTTGCCGAAAACGGTTGCGACACACGCGACTGCCAGAATCAATATCGGAAGCATGCGTTTCATAGCGGTACAAATATAGTAAAAATTTCGATAAAAGGTCCGCAAAGTCGCGCCGGCGGTAAATCCGCCCGCTATAAAGCCCTTAAAGTCTTTAAGGACATCAAAGACCTTACAGAAAATCTTCGCCGGCGGTTGAAAAACTCGAAAAAAATTGCTACCTTTGTGCGTATTATACTCGAAAGTTCGGGTATGTGATTAAAAAGCATTTAGATATGGCAACTGAAAAATCTACCGCGACTCCGGAATTGGAGTCTGTCAGCAAAGCTGAGGATATGTCGAAGGAGAGTGTCGTCGAACAGCAGGAGGAATCCGCTCCCGCACAAGCGCAACCGGCTGCGGATACGCCGGTTACAGCCGAAGAACCCGTTACGGAGGAGTGCGGCGCAGAAGAGCCGGAGGATGAAGATACGGTAGAGGAGGATGCCGATTTGGCTGACACCGTCGCGGGCAAGACCAAGGATGAGTTGCTCGAAATGCTCGGCAAACTGATTGCCGAACGTCCTGTGCAGGATATTCGCCGCGAGGTCGAGGCGATAAAGATAGCCTTCTACAAGATTCACCGTGCCGAGGTCGATGCGATGCGCAAGGCTTTCGCTGCGGAACACGGCGAGGATGCCGAATTCGCGATGGAGCCGGATGGTGCGGAAGCAAAACTGAAAGAGCTGCTCCGTACGTACCGCACCAAGCGCGACGAATTCGCTGCGGTAGCCGAGAAGGCGAAGGAGGAGAACTACAAAATCAAACTCGAAATAATCGAGGAACTCAAAAATCTCGTCAAGAACGAGGAGACGCTCAACAATACGTTCGCGAAATTCCGCGAACTGCAAGCCCGCTGGAAGGAAATCGGACAGGTACCGCAGCAGAATGTCAAGGATTTGTGGGAGACCTACAATCTCCACGTCGAGAATTTCTACGATTTCGTGAAGATAAACAAGGAGTTGCGCGACCTCGACTGGAAGAAGAACCTCGAACTCAAAACCGCACTCTGCGAACAGGCGGAACGTCTTGCCGAGGAACCGTCGGTAGTGGAGGCATTCCGCAAGTTGCAGAAACTCCACGACGACTGGCGCGAAATCGGCCCGGTCGCGAGCGAATACAAGGAGGCTCTGTGGGAGCGTTTCAAGGAGGCTTCGAGCAAGATTAACCGCAGCCATCAGGACTATTTCGAGGGTCTGAAAGCCGAGCAGATGGAGAATCTCGCACGCAAGACCGCTCTCTGCGAGCAGGTCGAGGCTCTCGCTGCGGATTCGCACTCATCGCACAAGAACTGGAACCGCGCGAACGAGAAACTGCTCGAAATCCAGAAAGAGTGGAAGACAATCGGTTTCGCACCGAAAAAAGACAATACGAAAGTTTACGAACGTTTCCGTGCTGCTTGCGATGCGTTCTTTGCCCGCAAACGCGAATTCTACACCGAAGTCAAGGACGACATGGAGAAGAATCTGCGGTTAAAAGAGGAGTTGTGCGAGGCTGCCGAGAAGTTGCAGGAGAGCGAGGAGTGGAAGACGGCGACCGACGAGTTGCTGGCTTTGCAGGCGCGCTGGAAGGAGATAGGCACGGTGTCGCGTCGTCATTCCGACGCCATTTGGAAGCGTTTCCGTGCGGCCTGCGACAAGTTTTTCGAGCGCAAGTCGGCGCATTTCGCTTCGATAGAGAACGAATATGCCGAGAATCTGCGCAAGAAGTCGGAACTTATCGAGCAGATGCTCGTGGCGGACATCCGTGACGGCGGACACGACCTCATCAAGGAGTTCCAGCGCCGTTGGAGCGAAATCGGATATGTACCTATCAAGCAGAAGGACGAGTTGCAGAAGCGCTACAAGGAGGCTGTGGACAAACTCTTCGGCGCACTGCGCGGTTCGGACCGCGAGCAGTCCATGTCGCGATTCAAGGAGAAGGTTTCGTCGCTCCGTTCGGCGGGCGACAAGCGGCTGCGCACCGAACGCGACAAACTCTACAACCGCGTTCGCCAGCTCGAACAGGAGATTGCGCTGCTGGAAAACAACATCGGATTTTTCGCCAAGTCGAAGGGTGCGGAGACCCTTATCGCCGACGTGCAGGAGAAGATAGCCCGCACCAAACGCGAGATGGCGGATGCGATAGCTAAAGTTAAAATGATTGACGGCGAGCAGTAATCGCCGTCAATCGATTTTTTGAAGACAAGAACAATCAGTAACAAGTTATATAAATATAAGTATGAAATTGTCGAAACCTAAATATATTTTCGTTACCGGCGGTGTCGCATCGTCGCTCGGAAAGGGAATCATATCGGCGTCGCTGGCGCGTCTGTTGCAGGCAAGAGGCTATGTCACCACAATTCAGAAACTCGACCCCTACATCAATGTAGACCCGGGTACGCTTAATCCTTACGAGCACGGCGAGTGCTACGTGACGGAGGACGGAACGGAAACAGACCTCGATTTGGGACACTACGAGCGTTTCACGTCGATAGCCACGTCCAAGAACAATAACGTTACGACCGGAAAGATATATCAGAGCGTCATCGAGAAGGAGCGCAAGGGTGAATTCCTCGGCAAGACGGTGCAGGTAATTCCGCACATCACCGACGAAATCAAACGCCGCGTGCAGTTGCTGGGCCACACCAAGCAGTACGACGTCATCATCACCGAAATCGGCGGTACGGTCGGCGACATCGAGTCGCTGCCGTTCATCGAGTCGGTGCGTCAGTTGCGCAACTCGCTCGGCTATCAGAATTCGGCGTTGATTCACCTCGCATGGGTGCCTTATCTGGCGGCTTCGGGCGAGTTGAAAACCAAACCTACGCAACACTCCGTCAAGGCTCTGCTCGAAAACGGACTGTTGCCCGACGTACTCGTCCTGCGTGCCGAACATCCGCTCGAAGCGTCGCTCAAGCGCAAGGTCGCGCTCTTTTGCAACGTGATGCCCGAAGCGGTCGTGGAGTCGATAGATATGCCGACGATCTACGAGGTGCCGCTGCGTATGTACGAACAGCATCTAGATACCGTCGTACTGCAGCGTTTGGGGCTGCCGATAGAGGATGCCGAACCCGATCTTACGGCGTGGAGCAACTTCGTCGACAAGGTCAAACACCCGAAATACAAAATCGAGATAGCGCTGGTGGGCAAGTATACCGAGCTGCCCGACGCCTACAAGTCTATCAGCGAGTCGTTCATCCACGCGGGTGCCGTGAACAACTGCAAGGTGAAGGTGAAGTATGTCAACTCAGAGAAGCTGACTGCGCATAACGTCGCGGAGCAGTTGGGCAAAATGGCAGGTATTCTGGTGGCTCCGGGCTTCGGCAATCGCGGTATCGAG
>CAZESW010000018.1:0-12309 GCA_964514795.1 uncultured Alistipes sp. | reverse complement strand
GCGGGTTCCGACCAAAGTCCCCCTCACAGGAGGGGGATTTAGGGGGTGGGTAACATATGTATCGCGGCAAAGCCGCGAGAACCGCAACAGTCGGCTATCCGAATACGTTACCTGACTTGGTTTGGTGTAAAGTTGTGTATAGTTACCCTATAAAATATAGCGGCGGGCAACGCGGCGGGGCATGGCGAAGTTAATCCCTTGTCGCACTAATAATCAAGTGGCAGCGACGGATAGAATCCGTCGCTTTTTTGTTTTTGTCCGGGCCGTGTCGGAGGTTCATAGGTGTTTTCGGATTGAGATTCGGACAATGCGCAAAAAAATTCAACGGATTTTTCGAAAAAAAGTCCGTTCGGGCAGGTGTGCGCATCTTATTTTTACGTATTGGCTAAAAACAGGAAATCCGATGAGAAAGATGGATGAACATTTGCTGTGCAGACACCTCGGACACAGTGGCTATGCCGGAGCGGGCGAACCGCTTTGTAACCGATGTGCCGGGCATGATGCAGAGATGGAATTCATATCCGCAGAGGAGAATCCTGTCGGCGAAGCGACAATTACCGGTCGCTGTCTTTGTCTCGGAATCCGGTCGTCTGCCCGACTCGAAATGTCTTGCGGGAGCATGAGCGCCGTTGCCGGTCGGAGTTTATAAACTGTCTGCCCCAATGGTTTCGGAACATGAGTTGATAGAGCAGATTCGCAACGGCGAACTCGGGTCGTTCAAAGTAGTGTTTGAACGATACTATTGTGCGATACATACCTTTACGCGAGGTGTGGTGGACAACGATTTCCATGCCGAGGAGATTACGCAGAACGTCTTTATCCGCCTGTGGCTCAAACGGTCGGCGCTCGACCCGGGCCGCAATTTCAAATCATTCCTTTATACGCTTGCCCGACACGAGATAGCCGATTATTTCCGTTCGGACAAGTACGACCGCCGCCGTCTGCGGCTCGATGTGGTGCACGATGCGGAGCATGTGCAGGAGCAGTTCGCCGCGAACTACGATGCCGAACGGATGCGGGAGATGTTGCTGAACGAAATCGACCGGATGCCCGCCCGCCGCCGCGAGGTATTCTGGCTGAGCCGCATCGAAGGTTTGACGAACGACAAGATTGCCGAGCGGCTGAGCATATCCAAACGCACGGTCGAAGGTCATCTGAACGCGGCGCTCCGGACATTGCGGTCGAAGGTCGGCAAGTTCGTCTGCTGGCTCGTATTCTTTATCCTGTTGCAGTAAATTCGGCAAAAAAGCGCCCTGCCGACCAAGTGCGGGGCATGCGTTTTTGCGTATTTATTACAAACAGGAAATCCGATGAAGAAAATAGATAAAAATTTGTTGCGTCGATACCTCGAATACGGAGGCGATGCCGAAGTGCGCGAGATGCTTCGCGACTGGTTTCTCGAACACGATGCCGACGCGGAGTTTACACTCGCCGACGACGACCCTGTCGGTGAGGAACTGCACGCATTCTGGGAGTGGTCGTTGCAGCGTGCCGGTTCGCAGCGGACGCCTGCCGACCGCTATACGGCCTTGAAGGAACGGCTTTTCGACCGCCGGTTCCGCATACACAGGCTTTGGCGGCAGGTGTCGCAGGTCGCGGCGGTGCTGCTTGTCCCGTTGGTGGCATGCGCCTATCTGTTCGCGCCGCGGCAGACATACGAACATCCGGAATGGGTCGAGGTATATGCGCCATACGGTCAGACGCGCCAGATTACGCTGCCCGACGGCAGCCGCGTATGGCTCAATTCGGGCACCTATGTATTCTATCCCGACAGTTTCGACCGCCAGCGTCAGCTGTTCGTCAGCGGCGAGGTCTATATGGACGTTGCCAAGAATCCCGACATGCCTTTCCGCGTCGATACGCGCAATGTCAGCATCAATGTGCTGGGAACCAAATTCAATGTCCGCTCCTATACCGATGACAAGTATGTCGAGACGTCGCTCGTCGAGGGAAGCATATCGCTCGGGCTGAAACACGACGGCGATACCTCCATCGCCATGCGTCCGGGCGACAAGATTCTGGTGGACAATGCCACCGATACCATCGTGCGCGAACGGTTCGACTGCGAGCACTACACCTCGTGGCGGGATGGGCTGCACACTTTCCGCCACAAAACGCTGGGCGGAATCGCACGCGATTTGGAACGCATATTCGACGTGCAGATAGTCATTCGCGACGCTTCGCTGCTCAACGAGGAGTACTTCGCCTCGTTCGCCAGCGGCTGGAAAATCGACGAACTGCTCGATGCGCTCAACTTTCATCACACGCTGCGCATACGTCGTGACGGACGCATAATCGAGATTGAACGGGCACGCTGACGGCGGCCCGATGCAGACGATACAAATACCTAATATTATATGCCTATGGATAAACAACAATGAAAACAGCCGGAACCGCGCCGATACCCGGCTTATGTTCCGGTACGGAATCCGAAAATCTGTAAACAACTACAAAAACCTAAAACAAAAATGAACTATCTCTACACGAACCAGAAAATCGTGAGGATGTTCGGCGGTCTGCTGCTGCTGATTTTCCTCTCGTGCTGCGGAATCGGAAGAGTTGCGGCACAGCCGCAGAGCGCAGAGACGCGCATAACGCTGTCGATGCACGACACTCCGATTTCGAACATTCTCGAAACCATCACCAAGCGTTACGAGTACGCATTCATCACCCGAACGGCGAATGTCGATACCAATGCCCGTGTCTCAATCGACGTGGTGGACGAACCGCTGCGGGCAGTCCTCGAACGCATATTCGCGAACCAGAAAGTCTCTTTCGAATTCGACGGCAAACTGGTGCGCATATCCAAAGCATCGGCTCCGGTCAAGACATCCAACAAGTCGATAACCGTATCGGGCGTCGTCCGCGACGACAATGGCACTCCGCTGATAGGAGTTACGGTTATGGTCGCCGGAACATTCAACGGAATCACCACCGACGCAGGCGGACGCTACGAACTGAATGTAAACGGTGAATCGGCAGTGCTCCAATTCCAGTATCTGGGCTATAAGACCGTCGAGGAGACCGTGGGCAAGCGCACGACAATCGACGTCGCCATGTCCGAGGACCTCCAAATGGTGGACGAAGTGGTCGTAGTCGGCTACGGTACGCAGTCGCGCAAGACGCTGACGACCGCCATCTCGAAAATCGACGGCGACAAACTCTACGGCGCTCCCGTATCGACCGTCGGCGACGCACTGAAAGGCAAGGTGGCAGGTCTGCGCGTAGCGACCAGCAACTCGCTTGCAGGCGAAGCCCCGCGTTTCCTGATTCGAGGCGGTTCGTCGATTAACATGGGCAACGACCCTATATACATCGTGGACGGTTCGCTGCGCGACGACCTGAGTTCGGTCAATCCTAACGACATCGAGTCGATGGAGGTGCTGAAAGACGCGGCCTCGGCGGCGATATACGGTGCCCGCGCATCGAACGGTGTCATTATCGTGACCACCAAGAAGGGCAGTCCGTCGAAAGGTCCGCAGGTGATATTCGACGTACAGTTGGGCTTCTCGTCCCCGACCACAAAGTGGGACCTTCTCAATGCCCGCGAGCAAATCGCACTGGTGCGTCCTGCCATTGCCAATATCTACGCCAATTCGACCGGCTCCATTGCCGCAAAGACATGGCTCGACGGCGCCAATGCGGTCGGTATCGGCAATGTGAACATCCGCAACCAGTTCTCCACACGCTATCTGGATTGGGGCGAAGCCGTTCCGGAAGGACATCAGTGGATGTTCGACCCGCTCGACAAGAATAAGGTAATCGTCTTCACCGATACCGATTTCCAGAGCCAGTGGATGCACAA
This sequence comes from uncultured Alistipes sp., assembly GCA_964514795.1. Lineage (GTDB taxonomy): Bacteria > Bacteroidota > Bacteroidia > Bacteroidales > Rikenellaceae > Alistipes. Next base: position 8,504 of record CAZESW010000018.1, on the reverse strand, counting down.
TGCTTTCTGGCAGAAGGAGTATATCGGCATCAACGGCGGCAACGACAAAATCAGTTATGCAGCCTCGATAAGTTACCTCGACGATGACGGCGTATTCGCCATGAGCGACTACGACGTATTCACGACGCACGGCAATGCCAATTTCAAGATAACCAAGAACCTCGAAGCCTCCACGACGTTCGACATCTCGCGTCAGCGGGGCAAGAAGTTCGCCGACAACTACTTCAACGCCTTCGGACGAGGACTCATGTTCGCTCCGACGGCCCGCGGATTCAACGACGAAATCGGCTGGATGTCGAGCGGCGGAAATGCCAATGCCCAGCTCGCTTCGTTCTACGAGTCGTTCTACGACCGCGAGACCTCCACAGACCGTGTGTCGAGCACCTTCAATCTCAAATGGCACATCATCGACGGTCTGACGGCTACGGCGCAGTACAACTACTACGGCAACTACTATCGCGGCAGTTACTATGTACGCGGCGAGGTGGACAGTTATCCGAACCTTATCAGCATGACGCGTTCGACCACCGAGACGCGCACGCAGACCGGACGCAACACCTTCACCGCTCACCTGGCGTTCAACCGCACGTTCGCCGACAAACATACGGTCAGCGCCACGGCGGGTTACGAGCTGATGAGCCAGCGCTACTGGTATCTGACTGCCAATTCGACGGGTTCGGCATCGGACGACGTGCCTATCCTCGATTCGGGTATCAACTTTACGGCATCGAACAAGGATGAAAAACAGGCTCTCATGTCGGTGTTCGGCCGTGCGTCATACGACTTCGCGCAGAAATACATCTTCTCGGCTACGTTCCGTTATGACGGCTCCTCCAAATTCGCCAAGGGCAACCGCTGGGGATTCTTCCCGGCAGGTTCGGCTGCGTGGGTTATCAGCGAGGAACCTTTCTTCGACAGCGTGAAACCGAAGATGAACAATCTCAAACTCCGCGTATCGTACGGACAGACCGGTAACAACGGAATCGGTCTCTACGACACCTACGGCGCATTCGCAACGGGACAATACAACGGCGTAACCACCTTCCTGCCGTCCGAGATGCAGAATGCCGGCATGCAGTGGGAATCGACCACGCAGCTCGACGTCGGTCTGGATATGGGATTCCTCAACGACCGTGTGCGATTCATCTTCGACTACTACAACAAGAAGACCGACAATATGCTCTTCTCCATTACCATGCCGGATACGGGCCCGTATTCGAGCGTCAAGGCCAACGTCGGCAGCGCACGTTTCTACGGTTTCGAGGCGGAGTTCAACGCCGAACTGATACGCCACAAGAATTTCTCGTGGAATCTCGGACTGACCTACTCGTTCAACCGCAACAAGGTGTTGTCGCTGCCTGAGGAGTATGCCTACGACGAAGTGGACATCTACGGCAACCCTACCGGCAGGAAGGCTTACCGCATCGGCGGATACAAGATGTCGGAAACCGGCTACCGCTTCGGAGGTACGGCTGTCGGAGAGTCGCTCGGCCGCATCTACGGCTACAAAATCGACCATATCATCCAGACCGAAGCCGAGGCTGACGCAGCATTGTACGACGCTTCGTCGAAGGGACATCGCGTGAGCGACGGCAAACAGATTCCGGGACGCAAGGATGCCGGCGACTACGAGTGGTGCAACCGCTACGGTTCGGCTCGCAACGAGGCGGGCGAGGAGATTATCAACGCCGAGGATATGTTCTATCTGGGCAACGTGGTTCCGCATTCGACGGGCGGTATCAGCAATACGTTCCGCTACAAGCGCCTGACGCTCTCCGTCTATATCGACTACGCGCTCGGACACTCGATATACAACTACATGAAGAGCCGCATGATTCAGAACACCATCGGCGCCAGCAACTCGTCAATCGCGAGATATGTCTACGACTGCTGGAAATATCCGGGCGATACGAACGCCAAATACGCCCGCTATTTCCCGAACGACGGCGACTACGGCAACGCCAACTGGGGCCGCTGCTCCGACTTCAATGTCGAGCGTGCCGACTACCTCTGTCTGCGCGACGTATCGTTGTTCTACGATTTGCCTGATGCATGGGTGCGCAAAATGCACATGAAGAAAGTGACGGTGGGTATCACCTGCAATACCATCGCCTACTGGACAGGCGTTACGGGTGCAATCAACCCCGAGACCGGTATGGGTGCCGCTTCGGGTTCGGAACACTATACCTCGGTATCGACCGCCAATTCGAGCGGCAGCGTGCGTCCGAACATCTTCCCGCCAACGAGCAAGTTCCTCTTCAATCTGAAAGTAATTTTCTAAAAGACAATCAACCATGAAAATAAGAAGCAGCATATACCGGTGGCTCCTTCCCGTTGCAGCGGGTCTGGCAGCCATATCCTGCGACGTACTCGACATAATGCAAGACAACAAACTGTCGGTTAGCAATATGTGGAAAACCTCGGTGCATGTCGAAGGTTCTACCTACGGCATCTACTCGGCGCTCCGTTCGAATTTCGTCAAGAATCAGATAAACGTCTTCTACTGGGGCGAACTCCGCGTGGGCGAATACATGTGGGGACCGTCGCCGCTATTTAACGTATGGGTGGGCCGCGATGTGATTCAGAACAAGCCGACCGCAACCACCGACTCTACCGACTGGTCGCAACTCTATTCCGCCATCGACCAGGCGAACGCCGTCCTCAAATACGCGGCAGACCCGGCGATTCAGATGACGGACGCCAAGCGAAACTGGGCAATCGGTCAGGCCCATTTCGCACGCGCCTACGCCTATTTCTGGGCTGTGCGTCTTTGGGGCGACGTGCCGTTGAATCTCCTGCCTATCGAATCGGTCAGCCAGCCCGAAGCCTATCCGTTCCGTGCTCCGAAAGCGGATGTTTACGCCCGCATCGGCTCCGATATCGAGGCGGCGCTGGCGCTTGCCGACGCTCTCGGAAGCGACAAGTACATGGCGACCAAAACTGCCGTGCTGATGCTCAAAGCGGAGTACAATCTCTGGATGTACACGACGCAGAACGGTGGCGACAACTGTCTGAACGAAGCCGAGGATGCGCTCAATGCAATCGGAATCTCCTCGTCGCTGCTGTGCGACCGCTACAACCAGATTTTCGACCGCATGGAGGACAATACCAAGCAGTCGAAGAACAGCAAGGAGATTGTCTTCGCCCTCTACAACGACCAGACCGAGTCCAAGACCGGCGGTTACGGATGGTATTTCGCATTCCCGGAGAATGCGGTGGACAAATCGTATCAGGGCAATCCGGTGCCAATCTACGAAACGCAGTGGCTCACCTATGCTCCGGAATTCCTCGCCAAACTCCGCGACAGCCGCGACAACAAGGGCGATACCCGCGTCGAATACAACCTCGGCGACGGCAACTACGGTACCAACGGTACGCCGGTATTCTTCTGCCGCAAGTTCCTGGGCGACATGAGTTCGGGCAAGATGGTCCTCGACGCCGATTTGATTTACTATCGTGCGGCGCTGGCGGTGATGATGGACGCCGAGTTGAAGTACTACCGCAAGGATTATGCGGGTGCGCTCAAATCGCTGAACATTATCGCCAAACGTGCATACGGCAAGGACAATTACTATACCGATGCCTCGCCGGACGGGGTACTCTCGGCTTTGGTGGACGAGTATTTCATGGAGTTCCCTGCCGAGGGCGTGATATGGTGGGCGCTGATTCGTCTGGACAAGATTTGGGACTACAATCCGTATCTCAAAGAGAACCGCAACAGCACCAACATCCTTTTGTGGCCTATATCGCGTTCCGCACGCAACAAGAACTCGAATCTCTCGCAGACCGAGGGCTGGTATTGATACACACTTAATACGACAGAAAGAAAATGAAAACGATTATAAGAAAAGCGGCACTGGCGTGTGCGGTTCTGTTCTGCGCCGTGTCGTGCTACGACGACGGTACCGATTTCACCGATACCGGAACCCGAATCACAATCACTCCTAAACCGGAGAACTTCAACGCGGACGGAACCACCGCGTCGGGCAACGACAGTTTCACTGCCGCAGTAACCGTCAATTCCGGTTCGGCGGTTTCCCGCATGGGATGGGAGGTCTCCGTTCCCGAGACCGCGGCATGGGCGACCGTGCGCAAGACCACCGTACCGTCAATGTTCCAGGAGGCGACATCCGGTGCGGTGCACAACCTGCTGGCGGAAGGTTTCGAGTTGCTTGTCGAACCGAATACGGAGTACCGCCGCATGGTTGCGGTAACGGTTGCCGCTGCTGACGGAACGACGGCGGACTACGAGTTCGTGCAACTCGGTCAGAAAGCCGACGCTGCTGTTTCGTCCGAGACGTCGCAACTTGTGTTCATGGCTACGGGTGAATCGCAGGAACTGACCTATACGAGCAACATGGGCAATGTCTACAAGTATGATATAGTCTATGGCGCAGGCTCGTCCGACTGGCTCTCAATCGAGGATAAAGGTGTCGGCGCTATGGTTGTCACGGCTGCAAAATGGGACGATCAGGAGAAACCGCGTACGGCGACACTGTGCATTACCGTAGGAACGCCGCAGACCAGCGAGGCGACACTCGAAATAGCCGTATCGCAGAACGCCGCCTACGACTATTATTATATGTACGGCGCATCTGCCGACAGGCGTCCTGTCGCCGAGGCTTACGAACTGACGCGCAAGGCTCTGGGCGAATATACGGGAACGCTCTATTTCGTGCAGTCGGCAGACGGCAGGAATCCGGTTCTGCTCAACCGCAACGGACGTTCGCTCGCATATCCGTGCTTCGCACTCGCCAAGGACGGCACGGTGAAGGAACTCGCAACGGCGGAAACCGAAATTCCGGCAGGCCCCGAGATAGACATCGACGGAGTGCGCAGCTTCACTGTCGATTTCAATGCCATGACATGGTCGTGGGAGCGCGTATCGACCCGCAACTGCATGCCTGACGAACTGGTTGCTGCCTATCCGACCAAGGATTATGTAACCCGCGACGGCGGTACGAAGACATGGATGACCGTCGCTCTGCACTGGGACGGCGGAGCGTCAATCGGACGCTACAAACTCGGCAGCGGACTGGTCGGCATTCATCAGTCGGGCGGCTACGGCAATGTGGCTCCTTACGAATCGCGCAATCCGGAGTACGATACCGAGGAGAACGGCGGTAAGATTGTCGAGGCAAAGGATGCTTCGGGACGACCGCTGGGCGAAATCTACGGACGTCTGTACAGTTCCTCCGAGCAACTTACGGGTTCTGCCAACGGCGCCCTCAATGCCTGCACGGAAGGATCTTCGGTAATAATCGAATGCCCGTTCGGCGAACCGGGCTCGACGCTGATGGACGCTGTGGGCGAGATTCATGTTCTGGAAATCATCAATCCTGTCGATTTGACCGGCTATGCGGCTTCGGCGGCAGGCGACGAGCAGGCGGAGAAGGAGCACCCTAACCTGAAAATGCAGTTGCAGGGCATCTGTCCTTACGGCTGGCATATCGCCAACATGCAGGACTGGAAGGACCTCGTATATGCAGCCTTCAAACAGGGTGCGACGGACTATCCGGTAGCGGAATCCACCGCTTCCTATCGCACATTCGGCAGCGGTACGCTGACCAACTTCGCGGCACTGCTCTTTACCGCCGACTGGAACATCTACAATCCGGATCACAAGGCGGAGAAGATTTCGACCGCTGCTGCGGACTTCGGATTCAACATGTTCAGCAACGGATGGCGTCTCTACAAGACCGGTTACGACTACGGTCCGGGCGACAACGATCCGCGCATGTATACCTTCATTCCGCTTATCGGCGACTATTCGAGCACCAAGAAAGCGGGATGGCGAATCTGGAACCAGAGCTGCGAGGCCAACATGCGAACCAACGGCGGATTCGACTTCGGAAACGGATGCGGTGCGGCAGTGCGTTGCGTCAAAAACTACAAGAAATAACAGATGTTCTCTGCTGTCCGTTCTCCTGTCCGTGTCTTTCGGGCGGGAGATGCGGACCGGCGGAAGGACTATCGCAAACAAACACAACTTTCAAAACAGAGAAAACCATGTTGAAGAAGATAATCTCTCTGGCTGCATTGACGGCTGCGGTGATGCTCTCGTCATGCACCGACGACAACTGGCCGGCACAACCCGATTGGAGCCAGATTCCAAATCCCGATGATGTGATAGACGAGGGCCTGATGAAACCGGCCGAATGCGACAACAATGTCGTCGCCCACCGTGGCGGTGCGACCGAATGCAAGTTGCCCGACAACTCGCTGGCAGCGCTGCGATATTCAATCGAACTGGGCTGCTACGGCTCGGAGTGCGACATCTACTGGACGAAGGACGACAATGTCGTAATCGCCCATGCCGACAGCAAGTGCATGATTAACGGCATGCATCCTTGGGAACACACGCTGGCGGAACTTCGTGCGGGCGGTGCACTCTCGAACGGCGAGCAACTCCCTTCGCTCGAAGATTTCATCAAAGAGGTGAAGAAGGAGACGTGCTGCACCCGTCTGTGGCTCGACATCAAGAATATCACCTATCCGTCCACGCTCCCCGAATACGCAATCAACGCTACGCGGCGTTCGTGCGAAATCGTGACCGAGATGGAGGCAAGACATTTCGTGGAATTCATCTGCACGGGCAATACAACGGTGATGAAATCGTCGTTCGCCTATGCCAAGGCGGCCGAGATTCCTATCGGATGGATGAACAACCGCAGTGCCGCCGAGTATGCCGCTTTGAGTTACGACTGGGCAAACCTCGCGTCGCAGCACATGTATCCTGCTGCGGGCGGCACGGGCGTGCGGACGATAGAGGAGTTCGAGAAAGAGGGCGTGGCGCTGAGCGTCTACAATGTAGACCGTCAGTCGGGCGACGGCAATGCCGTCTACTCGCCGGAGGCCGTGGACTTCTATTGCCAGAACGCCAAACGTCTGCGGGCGGTAACCTCGAACTATCCGAAATGGCTGATGGCGAAAATCGAACAGGCTACGAAGGTTTACGACGGAATCCGTTCCGAGGAGGATTTGCTGGCTTTCGCCGCCGAAGTGGCTGCGGACCCCGAGGCGAAACGCTTCCGGAACGCGGCGGGCGAGGTCGTGCTGCATAACGACATCACGGTGTCGGGCGCATGGCAGCCGATAGCCGACTTCGCGGGCGTGCTGAACGGCAACGGCAAGACGCTCACCGTGAACTATTCAGGCGGCGACGAACTGGCGGGCATTTTCGCAACGCTCAGCGGTACGGTGAAGAATCTGCGTGTGGCGGGCTCGTTCACGACCGCTGCGACGGGCAAGGTTACGCTGGGTGCCGTCGCGGGCGCACTGGGCGGGAATGCACAGATTTCGGGCTGTACCAATACCGCCAATATCGTGATGAATGTCGATGCGAGCAGCACGACAATCATCGGCGGCATCTTCGGCAAGGGAGCCGAAGGATGCGTCATTACCGATAACACCAACAAGGGAACCATCACCGTACACCGCAAGACTCCGAGCGATGCCGCGGCTGTGGGCGGCGTAGGCGGTTTTGCATATTCCGACATCTCGGGATGCGTCAATGAGGGCGAAATCCGCTATTCGGACGAGGTCTCGGCGGCGAAAGTCATGTATGTCGGCGGCGTGCTCGGCCGTCTCGACATCGGCAAAGGCTATGTCGTTGAAGACTGCCGCAACGAGGCTGCCGTAACGCTGGCGACGGCACAGGCTGCCAACAATCTGCTGGGCGGTATCGCCGCTTACGTGAACGGAGAGAAACTTGAAACGCCGAATACGATTCGCAACTGCGTGAACCGGGGCCATATTCTTGCCGATGCTCCGGTATCGGAGACTGCCAAGACGGGACAGGCCCGTATGGGCGGTATCTGCGGAGGTACGGCTGTATTCACGTCGTGTACAAACTACGGTACGGTCGAGGCTCGCGGTGGCGGCAAGGGCGCTTCGGAGTTCGCTATCGGCGGTATCAGCGGTATGATAGGCCATGACGCGACCGACTGCCACAACTTCGGCAACGTGCTGAACAATACCGGCAAGGAGAACCTTCTTGCCCACACCGGCGGTCTGTTCGGATGGGCGGTGCTCGACTTCGCCATCGACGGCTGCTCGCTGGATGCGGACATCGTGTCGACGACGCTCTACAACTACGACGCCGACAAGGGTACGACGAATGACCTGACGCACGAGAACAGCAGTTGCGCCGGAATCCTGATAGGACGCATCAAGTCGAAAATCGTGGCGACGGTCAAGTCCGCCAAGATATACGGCAAAATGACGCGTACAATCAACAAGGAGGACGCGACCAAAGTCATCGACTTCACGACGACGGTGCCTGCCGACGACTGTCTCACGGGAGCACTTCAGGATGCGGCGTCAAAACTTGTTTACGAAAGCGGCGCAATCACCTGCGAGAGTACCAAGAAATAATCCGATATCAAGCGAACGGGGACATCGGTTCCCGTTCGCTCTTTGAAATATGCAAACCAAACACACTTTCAAATACTGGCAGTGGCGGGTCATCATCTGTTCGATGATCGGCTACTCGATGTTCTATC
>CAZESW010000017.1:0-12487 GCA_964514795.1 uncultured Alistipes sp. | reverse complement strand
TTTATCTTTGATATGTTTTACACATCTTTCTGTTTATTTTCTGTTTGCACACGGTATGCGCAGTGATGCGTGTACACCCCGACCGCCCTTCTTTTTTTGCAAATCAACGAGCGATAAAGTCTTTAAGGTCGTAGGGGTTTCATGGACTTTTGCGGGAAACGGGCAGCGGCATTTTTTGCGGATTATTTCGGGCAAAAGGGAACACGGTATGCAATAAATTACTACTTTTGCGCTCGAAAGTTATAACCAAACCCATTACGTTCTGAATATGTTGAGTAGAAGATTGCTTAGAATCAAGGTAATAAAAGGTGTTTACGCGCATCTTCAATGCGAGTGCGACAATATTCCCGCCTCCGAGAAGAATCTTATCGCTTCGATAGACAAAGCCTACGACCTCTATTTCCAGATGCTCGCTCTCGCGCCCGAACTCGTTCGCTACGCCGAAGAACGTCAGGAGATAGGCCGCAACAAGAAACTGCCGACATACGAAGACCTACATCCGAACCGTAAATTCGTTGAAAACAAGGCTATCGCCCGCATATCGGAATGCGAAGCGATAAACAATTTCGTGCAGAAGCGCGGTTTGGGCTGGGCTAAGAGCCAAGATCTCGTAAAGAGCCTTTATCAGACGCTCTGCGCGCAGGATTTCTTCCAGAAATACATGTCGTCGCCCGACAGTTCGTTCCGCGAGGATGCGCAGCTGCTCGCCGACATATACATGAATATGCTCGAAGAGAACGAGGCTCTCGAAACCGTCCTCGAAGAGCAGTCGATACTCTGGTCGGACGATTTGGGCTACATACTCACGATGGCGGCGCGCACGGCAGGCAGCATGAAGGAGTCGCACGAGCAGGTGAAGCTGATGCCAAAATTCAAGAGCGAGGACGATTTGGAATTCGCGAAAAGGCTGTTCCGCAACTCGATAATCCGCTATGACGAAAACAAGGCTCTGATAGACCGTTTTTCGAGCAACTGGGATGTCGAGCGGGTGGCGTTGATGGACAACATCATACTTGCCGTTGCAATCACCGAAGCGGAGTCGTTTCCGTCGATTCCGATAAAGGTAACGCTCAACGAATACATCGACATTTCGAAATACTACTCGACGGCGGGCAGCAGCACGTTCATCAACGGAGTGCTCGACAAGGTTACGACGACGCTCGCCGAGGAGGGCAAAATCAAAAAAACGGGCAAAGGTCTGCTTTAACCGATGCGACGGCTGCCGACTGCATTCGCGATTGCCGCGATTTCGTTTCTCGTGTGCGGTTGCACCTCGCACGACGGCAGGAAATATGCAGGCAGGAGCATCGAGATTACCGATTCGGTTCTCGTGCACGGAGGTACGGACACGCTGCGGCTCGGCAGCATGTTTCAGCGCGAAGTGGTTCAGAAGAGTTTCAGACTCGTGAATGCGACCGAAAATCCGCTCGTTCTGCTCGGCTACGAGACTACATGCGGATGCACGCAACTGATTTACGACCGTAAGGTTTTGAAGCCGCAGGAGCATTGCGACATGACGTGCCGCTACGACTCGGCAGGCGAATACGGCTGGACGATGACTGTGCTGTCGCTGCGGATTGCCGGAGCGGAGAAAAGTTTCGACATTTTCGTCGAGTGCGAGGTGAAATAATGCTTCGAGTTGTCCATTCCGTAATAAAACAGGTCGCGGGTGCATCGTATTCGCATTAAAATATTATCTTTGCAGGTACAATATTACGAACAGAATAAAATTTAGAAGATTATGATTACTTTATTACAGGCAGCAGCCGCACAGCAGGGTTCGCAGTGGTCGTTCTGGATTATGATGGTTTTGATGATTGTCGTAATCTGGCTTTTCATGTGGCGTCCGGAATCGAAGCGCCGCAAGGAGTTGGCGAAATTTCGCGACGGACTTAAAAAGGGAGATAAAATCATCACCGCAGGGGGTATTTACGGTACTGTCAAGGAGATTAAGGAGACTTCTCTCCTCATTGAGGTAGACAGCAACGTGACTCTCCGCGTGGACAAGAACATGGTCGTAGCCGATAACACGGCTGCCGCACCGGAGAAGAAGAAATAGTTCCGCCATGTCCGAAATCAGACGTTATGCGACACGCGGGACTTGTTCGCGCGAAATCGTCGTGGAGACCGACAACGGCAAAATCGCAAACGTGCTTTTCGTCGGCGGTTGCGGCGGCAGTACGCAGGGCATCGCCTCGCTCGTCCGCGGAATGGACATCGACGAAGCGATACGCCGTCTCGAAGGCATCGACTGCGGCGGCAGAGGGACTTCGTGCCCCGACCAGTTGGCGAAGGCTTTGCGCAAAGCAAAGGAGCAATAGAGGAGGCAACTTAATTATAAAAAAGAGTAACGGCAGATAAGGTCGTTACTCTTTTTATATATGCGGCGGGGACGTTGCGGAATCCACTTTATTTTACTATATTTGCAGAAACAAACCAAAACCGAAAACCACAGATGAAAAAAATCGTTTTGTCGGCACTCGCCGCAATCGTCGCGACATGTGCGTTCGCACAGCCGCAGATGAGCCGCGAGGAGGCCGAGAAGCAGGCTGATGCACTGCTCTCCAAACTGACGCTCGACGAGAAAGTCGCGATGACGCGGGGATACAACCGATTCTTCCTGCCGGGTGTGCCCGAAAAGGGAATACCTTACATTTACACGGCCGACGCTTCGAGCGGAGTCCGCATCAACACCGGTCTGCCCGACCCGACGCAAGTCGAACACCCCGAGAAGACGACGCAGTTCCCTGCAACGATAGCGCTCGCTTCGACGTTCAATCCCGAACTCGCCTGCGAATACGGAAAGGCTGTCGGCGAGGAGGCACGCATGGCAGGTGTCGGAATCCTGCTCGGTCCTGGTATGAACATCTACCGCACGTCGCAGTGCGGACGCAATTTCGAGTACATGGGCGAAGACCCTTATCTCGCGGCACGTTTCATCGAACAATACGTCAAGGGTATGCAGTCTACGGGAACGATGTCGTGTCTGAAACACTTCGTCTGCAACAATACCGAATTTTACCGCCGCCGCTCCAACTCGATTGTCGATGAGCGCGCGATAATGGAGATTTACACGCCCGCTTTCAAAGCCGGTATCGACGCCGGAGCGGGGTCGGTAATGACCGCCTACAACCTCGTGAACGGCGAATGGGCGGGACAGAGCAAGGAGGTAATCACCGACCTGCTGCGCGGACGTCTCGGATTCGACGGACTCGTGATGACGGACTGGAAATCGGTGTACGACTGGAAGAAAATCGTGCTTTCGGGACAGAATGTCGAGATGCCGGGCGAGGAGTATTTCTACGTCAAGGAGAGCATCAAGGATTTGCTTGCAAAAGGCGAACTGACGGAAAAGGACATCGACAACATGATACGTCCGCAGATTGCGACCTGCATACGCTTCGGACTGTACGACAGAATCAACAACGGCGAGCAATACAAAAAGGAGCTGGCAGCCAATATGCCTGCCCATCTCGACATCGCATATCGCACGGCAGCCGAGGGTACGGTACTGCTGACGAACAACGGCATACTGCCGCTGGACAACAATCGCAAAATCCTGCTTACGGGACGCTGGGCGAAAAAGAATCCGCAGGGAGGAGGTTCGTCGAGAGTCAAAGGCTACGACATAGTTACGTTCGCCAGTGCGCTTAAAGAGACATTCGGCGACGCTCTCGAAGTCGTAGAAAAACCGACCGCCGAGCAACTCGAAGCGGCGGACGTGGTAATCTGCGCCACCGGAACCTTCGACTCGGAGGGTGCCGAGCGTCCGTTCGCAATGGAGAAGAAAGACGAGGCTCTCGTTCGTCTTGCGGTCGCGCACAACCCGCGCACGATAGTTGTCGTGAACAGCGGTTCGGGTATCGACATGTCGGCATGGTCGGACAAGGCGGCGGCTGTTCTCTACGGCTGGTACCCTGGACAGAACGGTTACACGGCTATCCGCGACATACTTATCGGCAAGGTGAATCCGTCGGGCAAACTGCCTATGACGCTCGAACGTTCGTTCGCCGATTCTCCGGCGAAGAATACCATTCCGGAGGGTGCGGACATCAATCAGGCGAAGGGAAATCCTAACGAAAAGTTCTTCTATCCGTTCACCTACGACGTACACTACGACGAGTCGGTGCTCGTCGGCTACCGCTGGTACGAAACCAAAGGCATCGCACCGCTCTTCCCGTTCGGACACGGTCTGTCTTACACTTCGTTCACGCTTACCGACCCGAAGATACTGAGCCGCGGCAAGGTGAAGACACTCACCGAGGAGAAGCCGCTGAAAATCGCAATCGTCGTAACCAATACCGGCGACCGCAAGGGTTCGGAGGTCGTGCAACTCTATGTATCGGAGAAGAACCCTACGGTGCTGCGTCCTAAAAAGGAGTTGAAAGCGTTCCGCAAGGTTACGCTCGAACCGAACGCGAAACAGGTCGTGGTATTCGAACTCGACCGCAGCGCATTGAGATTCTGGGATGACACGGCGCATGACTGGAAAGTCAATGCGGGCGAATACACCGTTTCGCTCGGCACATCGTCGGCGGACATCGCGGCAGAACTTACAATTAACGCGCTGTAACAAGCGGAAAAATAACAGAAAACGAGGTTTCCGAAATTAGGAAACCTCGTTTCTTGTCTTAGGAACATTAAGGTCGTTAAAAGTCGCCGAAAGAAAATAGAAAATATTACTTTTTTTGCTGATTTTGTTGTTTTTTGGCAAAAATTCATATCTTTGTTATGAAAATAACAATGAATTTAGAGACAATATTTAGAACTCAACAATTATACTATGGCAAAAGAATTGAAAATCAGAGATTTGACTCTGCGCGACGGACAACAGTCGTCGTTCGCCACCAGAATGACGCAGGCACAGATTGAGCGGTGCCTGCCTTATTACAAGGATGCCCACTTCTTCGCGATGGAGGTTTGGGGCGGTGCCGTGCCGGATTCGGTAATGCGCTATCTCAACGAGAACCCTTGGTATCGTCTGGAAAGCATCAAGAAGGCTATCGGCGACGTATCGAAACTCACAGCTCTTTCGCGCGGCCGCAACCTCTTCGGTTACGCACCTTACACCGATGAAATCATCGAGGGATTCTGCCGCAACTCCATCGAGAGCGGACTCGGAATCATGCGTATCTTCGACTGTCTGAACGACGTCGATAACGTCAAGTCCACCATCAAATACGTCAAGAAATACGGCGGTATCGCCGATTGCGCTGTTTGCTACACGGTAGACCCGAAATATCCGAAGCTCGGTCTGCTCGACCGTCTGAAAGGCAAGAAGAACCCTGCTCCGGTATTCACCGACGAATATTTCGTGGACAAGGCGAAGCAGGTGGCCGCTCTGGGTGCCGACATGATAACCATCAAGGATATGTCGGGACTTATCCCGCCGCAGCGTGTCAGCGGTCTGGTCAAGAAGTTGAAGAAAGCCGTAAGCATTCCTGTAGATTTCCATACGCACTGTACTCCGGGTTACGGTCTTGCTTCGGTATATGCGGCAATCGCGGCCGGTGTGGACGTAGTGGACACCAACTGCTGGTGGTTCGGAGGAGGCACTGCCGCTCCTGCACTGGAACTTGTATATCTCTTCTGCAAGAAACTCGGTATCGAAATCGGCGTGAACATGGAAGCCGTAGCGAAAATCAACGAGCAGTTGAAAGATATCCGTTCGGAACTCAACATCTCGGTATTCGGTGCCGACAAACCTGCTCCGAAACCGTTCAACCCGCTCACCGATGCAGTTCCGGCCGAGGTGGAGGCGGAACTCGACCGCGCAGTCAAGGCAGCACAGAGCGAAGATTTCGCCACGTTGCTCGATGCGAGCCAGAAAATCGAGGCATACTTCGGATTCCCTGCACCTAACAAACTCGTACAGGAAGCCGAGATTCCGGGCGGTATGTACTCCAACATGGTAGCCCAGTTGAAGCAGCTCAAATCCGAGGATATTCTCCCTCGCGCAATGGAACTGATTCCGACCGTACGCCTTTCCGCAGGTCTGCCGCCGCTCGTAACCCCTACGTCGCAAATCGTAGGCGCACAGGCTGTGAACTGCGCACTCGACGAGAAAGCGGGTCGCGCGATGTACACGACGAAAAACAACCAGTTCGTAAACCTCGTCAAGGGCGAATACGGAAAGACTCCGGTCAAGGTAGACCCTGAATTCCGCTTCAAGATTTGCGGTGTTCGCGAGGAGACGAACTACGACATTTCGAAATATCAGCAGCAGCCTAATCCGGAACTTCCGGAGGCAGGCGGCGTGAAACTTGCAGAAAACGAGAAAGAGGTTCTGTTGCTCGAACTCTTCCCGCTGGTTGCGAAACCGTATCTCACGGGCGTAAAGAAGGCTGCATACGAAGCCAAAGTTGCCAAAGAGGCTCCGAAAACGGAGGTTAAGGCCGAGCCGACAGTCGCTGCGAAACAGCCGATAACGGGCAAGACTGTAATCGCTCCGCTGCCGGGCAAGGTTATCGACATCAAAGTCAAGGTAGGCGACACGGTGAAAGCCGGTCAGGAGGTCGCAATCCTCGAAGCGATGAAGATGGAGAACTCGATAACGACCGACTATGCAGGTGTAGTAAAGCAGATTCTCGTGGCAGTCGGCGACAACGTACAGACCGATGCCGTTATCATCGAAATCGGCGATGCAGCGGCTCCTGCCGCAGCACCGAAAGCCGCAGTTGCGGGCAACAAGGTGAGCGCACCGCTGCCTGGCCGCGTAATCGCGCTGAAAGTCAAGGTCGGCGACGCTGTCAAGGCAGGCGATGAGGTTGCGGTACTCGAAGCGATGAAGATGGAGAACTCCATCACCACCGACTATGCGGGTACGGTACAGCAGATTCTCGTAGGCGAAGGCGATACGGTTCAGTCCGACGCAACGCTGATGATTATCGGATAAAAATGTTTCGGCGTCCCGTTCGGCTAATGCGGAGCGGGACGCTTTTTTACTAATTCGTCATAAAACAAGACACATTATGGGATTTCTCAAAGAGTTCAAAGCCTTCGCCGTCAAGGGCAACGTAATGGATATGGCAGTCGGTGTAATCATCGGCGGCGCATTCGGCAAAATCGTAACCTCGCTGGTAAACGACATTCTGATGCCTCCTATCGGCGCACTGCTCGGCAATGTCAATTTCTCGGATTTGAAAATCGACATCTCCAAGGTCCGCGAAGTCGTAAGCACTGCGACCAATGCAGTGACCGACACTGTCGCTTCGGCAGCCGACGCAATCACTCCGGATACGATTCAGATTGCAGAGAAGGCGCAGGAAGTAATTGCCGCTCCGGCAGTCGAGCCTATCTATTGGTGCTACGGCGCATTCATACAGCAGTGCATCGACTTCACCATTCTGGCGTTCTGCGTATTCATGATGGTGAAACTCATGAACCGCCTCACGAAGAAGGAGGAGCCGGCACCCGCTCCGGAACCTGCTCCGGCACCGGAACCGCAGCCTACTAAGGAGGAACTGCTTCTGACCGAGATTCGTGACCTTCTGCGCGACGCGAAGAAATAACCGTCCCGGACATTATCGGACAACCCCGGCATCCGCACGATTGTGGCGGATGCCGGGGTTTATTACGACCAAGTGGCACGACAGCATCAAATCTTAACATACTGCCACGACATGGCAGTAAGGGCCGCTATTTTTGCCTATGAATCCAAAACTATGTTCCATGTTTTTTAGTCGCCGGATTTTAGAACAAGAAAATTTATACTATCTTTATAAAAAATTTGGGTCAATATGGTAAATGTTATTATAGAACGTGTAGCCGACATGATGCAGGAGCACAGTAATGCCGTGTTGGCAAATCTTGACAATATCATCCGTGATTATGCAAAACTGCGGAAGGTAAACGACAAACACAGTCTGGACATGTATAATGCCGTTATTCAAGGCGGCTCGCAGTCGATAACCGAACATGATGAACGTTTTATAGCGACACTTGGAGGTATTGTTAATCAATGGAACCGCAAATATTCGAAAAACACAATTTCACGCAGTGATACATTCCGCATATTAGCAGCCGATTTTGCCGAATTCCACAAATGTATACTCGAAGATAAAGAGCTGCACACTATCGACGGTCATCTGTTTAATGTTTTCAGTCTGTTAAGCAGATATTTGGGGATCGGTGAAACTCTACACAGCAGGCTGCTTCATTTTTTGCTGTCGAATGATGAACTTCACGGGCAGAAGAACAAATTCCTGCTGGAATTTCTGAAACTTGCCGACATATACAAACCGGAGGGCGGTGTGTGGGAAATAACTTCCGAAATCGGACGTGTCGATGTGATGTTGCAGCGCAGCCATCCGCACAGTGTCGTTATTATCGAAAATAAATCGAACTGGGCAGGCGATCAGGCAAATCAACTGTATAGGTATTGGTATAAGAATATACACAGACATACCGAAGACCTCGACGAAAAATATTACGAAGGAAACGACCGATACCGAATAATCTATCTCGCCCCGAACGAAAACAAGAATTATACGGAACAGACCTGCTGTAAACCTCACAGCGATAACGAACACAAAATCTTCAAGACCGACGAGGAGTTCAATGCTGCACCATGCCGCGTACCGTTGAAACCTGTTACATGGACTTTCAACATGCAGTTACAGGAGTGGTTGGAACGGTGTATGGAAATATTGGACGGCAGCAATCATCCGGTACGCGAATATATCCGTCAATACAAAGAATATTGTAAAACATTATAAAATCAGAACTTAAACAATGAACGAAAAACTTTTGCAACAGGCAATGGCTCTGTTCGACACACAGGAAAAATGGGATGCTTTTCTCGAATTGGTCTACAACAAGAATACTATATGCAATAAGTGGCAGAATGCGCTTATGGAGAGAATAAGACAGTTATTCTACTCAGCATCCGATACCGGCAAATGGCAATTCGAGAATGACAAAGGGATACTGAAAACATTCCCGTTGCAATTACCAAAAGATCATATGGAGATTTGCATCAATTTCAATACTTGGGATATGAGAGGCTATCTCTGGATTCACCAAGATATATACAAATCGGACGAGGCGCGAAAAATGATTCAGAACAATCCGAAGATTATGTCATTGCTGGACGGATTCGAGTATTATAATGAGTGGGAGATATATAACAAACCTTTTGGAAGCGACATTTGCGAATGCACTCCGGACAGTTCGTATTATAAATGGGGAAACGATACGGAACGTATTGCCAAAGCGATTTTCGAAACATACCTGCACCCGTTTATGACGGACGAGATTGCCGATTTCTTCGTTCATGTATGCAACGAAACGAAAAAAGACGAACAATAAATCACCCAAACCCCGAAAGCTCTGCCGCCGTTTGGCAGTTTAGTTTGCTATCTTTGCAACATAAAAAACTGTGGCTGCATTAGGAATTTGCCGCCGAAATGGGAGGATGCAAAACAGTATTGAATCATGACAACTTACATTGCCGATACTGCACACTATAACGATGTGCTCAGCCGAGTGGCACGCATCGAACATACACTATGGATAGGCACTGCCGACATCAAGGATTTGTATGTTAAGGTCGGCACCTCGCGCAAACCGTTCCTTGCCGTACTGGATATTCTGGTGAGGCGGGGTGTCGAAGTGAGGCTGCTGCACGCCAAAGAGCCGGGGCCTAATTTCCGCGAAGATTTCGACCGCTACCCCGCGCTGTGGAGCGGGCTGAAACGCAAACTCTGCCCGAGGGTTCACTTCAAAATGATGATTTTCGACTGCGAAGCCGCCTACGTCGGTTCGGCGAATCTGACCGGAGCCGGCATAGGAATGAAGGGCGACGGCAAACGCAATTTCGAGGCGGGAATGCTGACTGACGATTTGGGATTGGTCGATGCCGCTGCCGACCATTTCGACTCGGTATGGACGGGTGTACACTGCAAATCATGCCGCCGCAAGTATTTCTGCACGGACAGGATAAAATAAGATGGATATTTTTGTAACCGAAACTATATGAAGGACTTTGCAGCCATAGATTTTGAAACGGCGAACGAATACCGCACGAGCGTATGCTCGGTCGGAGTCGTCGTAGTTCGCAACGGCGAAATCGTCGAGAAATTTTACAGCCTGATTCGCCCCGAACCGAACTATTATCGCTGGTTCTGTTGCAACGTACACGGATTGTGCGACGACGATACACGAGATGCACCGATTTTCCCGGAGGTCTGGCGGCAGATTGAACCGCTGATTGCGGGATTGCCGTTAGTCGCGCACAACGCCCGGTTCGACGAGGGGTGTCTACGGGAAGTATATCGCGCATACAGCATGGATTATCCGGACTACGAATTTTACGATACGTTGCAGGCATCGCGGCAGACCTTCCGCAACACGCTGCCGAATCATCAGTTGCAAACTACTGCGCTTGCCTGCGGTTACGACCTCACTGCCCACCATCATGCACTTGCCGATGCCGAAGCCTGTGCCATGATAGCATTGAAGATATTGTAAGTTTTTGCACAACCGCCTGACGGTCGGTTAAGGACTTTAAGGATTCCGCCCGACGGCAATGTCGTCGGGCGGAATATTACAATCTGCAAAGATTCGCCACGACCGGGCGGTTACAGGATAAGCCGGTCGAGTCGATGGGCGATAATTACTTTCGCCTTGTTGAGATGCGAGAGTTTGAGCATCAATTCCAACTGTTCCTCCTCGGTCAAATCGGGACGGTGCAGTTCCGCCTGCAACTCGTTAATCATGCGCGAAACCGTCTTGGATTTGAACAGCATGATAACTTTCGGGACACCGACGGAGAGCATCTCCGATTCGGTAGTCATGTGCACCTCCTTCTGCGTCCAAATCGTGCTCTCGACATAGTTCTCATCGGAGGTCATTATATCGACAGCGGCATTGCAGACATCCGGCTCGTGATGATTCACGAGTTCGTGCATCTCGACCTGTCGTCCTGCTGCCGACGCCTGACGGAAGACGGACAGAATCTCGTCATAAGCCTTGTTTTCAAGGTGCATTCCGTCCGCATCGAGTTCGCGGATGATTTCCGCCGCGACATTCAGCGAAACGATTTTGCCGCTCTCGCGGAAATCGAAATCCTTGTCGCCGTAATGAAGCAGATAATAGATAATCTCGCGTTCGAGGGCATCGGTACTGCTGCCGACGGGATTACTGCCGATTTTTTCGTCGGCATCCGCTGCCGCAGCGATGCTTTTCTTCTCCTCCGCACGACGTTTCGACTGCTCACGGCACACGAAATCCTCCGCCTCCTTGTCGCCGAGGGACATCATACGTTTGCGGGCGACTTCGCCGACGAGCAGATTCTCGTCGATGTCCATTATCTTGGCGCACTCGCGGATAAAGAGCGACCGCTGGATATTGTCTGGAATATGGGCGATGGACTGCACCATATCGGAAATCACCGCCGACCGTTTTACGGGGTCGTCCGCGGCATCACGCAGAAGCAGTTTCGCCTTGAACGTTATGAAATTTTCCTCGTTGGCCGCGATATACGCCTGTACCTCGCCTGCCGTATGGCTGCGGGCGAACGAATCGGGGTCTTCGGGTTCGGGCAGCAGAACGACGCGGACATTCATACCCTCTTTCAGAATCATGTCGATTCCTCGGAGCGAGGCATGGATACCCGCCGAGTCGCCGTCGTAAATTACGGTTATGTTCTTCGTGAATCTGCCCAACAGACGAATCTGCTCGGTCGTAAGCGATGTTCCGGACGATGCCACGACATTCTCGACACCGGACTGGTGCATCGAAATTACGTCGGTATAGCCCTCGACCATGATGGCGAAATCCTGCTGCTGGATGGCCTTCTTGGCGAAATAGAGTCCGTAGAGTTCGTTTTTCTTGCTGTAAATCTCGCTTTCGGGCGAATTCTGATACTTGGCGACGCTTTTGTCGGTGCGCAAAGTACGTCCGCCGAAAGCGACTATACGTCCGGAGATATTGTGCACCGGAAACATCACGCGTTCGCGGAAACGGTCGTATACCCTGCCGTCGCTCTCGCGCTTTATCGACAGACCAGTCGAGAGGAGAAACTCCTCCTTATACCCCGCCGTCAGCGCGTCCTGCGTCATTTTGTCGCCCTTTGTCGGGCAGAATCCGAGTCCGAATTTCTTGATTGTGGCGTCCGAAAAACCGCGCGTACGGCGGAAATAGGTCATGCCGATACTCATTCCCTCGTCACTCTGATGAAGATATTCGGCGAAATAGTCGGCAGCCCACGAGTTGAGTGTAAACATGCTCTCGCGGTTGTCGTTGCGGCGGATATCCTCCTCGGTCATCTCCTTCTCGCGCACCTCGATGCCGTATTTTTTGGCAACGATTTTCAACGCTTCGGGATAGGTAACGCTCTCGTGCTCCATGACGAACGTAACGGCATTTCCGCCCTTGCCGCAACCGAAACACTTGTAGACGCCTTTCGACGGCGAAACCACGAACGAAGGCGTCTTCTCGTTGTGGAACGGACAGCACGCCTGATAGTTCACGCCCTTGCGTTTGA